>NZ_JBFPDP010000025.1:0-62550 GCF_040830845.1 Sivoneniella epilithica UHCC 1019 | reverse complement strand
GGCAGCGGCAGTGGTCCTAATACCAATATGCGGGTAAATGAAATACCCAATCCAATGAGTGGAACTCAAGGTTCTATGAATCCATCGACGGGTGTAAGCGGAAGTGCTGAGTCCGGTGTGGGCGGTAGCCGACTGACTAGCCCAAATACAGGTGGCAGCGGCAGTGGTCCTAATACCAATATGCGGGTAAATGAAATACCCAATCCAATGAGTGGAACTCAAGGTTCTATGAGTCCATCGACGGGTGTAAGCGGAAGTGCTGAGTCCGGTGTGGGCGGAAGCAGACTAACTAGTCCGAATACGGGTGGTAGCGGTAGCGGTCCTAATACCAACAATATGCGGGTAAATGGAACCACCAACTCGACTACAGATGGCGTGAATTCTACTACTGAGATAAATGGCACCACGAACAATAGTGGCAGTTCAAGTAATACTTCAGGTGCAGTTCAAGGACTCTGGTAAAACTTCTTCAGTTCTGCCTAATCACAGTATGTTTCTTAAGGATTTTGACTTGAATAAGAGTTGTGACTGGTGAATCTAACCTGCACATTGTTTAAGTTTACCAGTTACGCAACCCTAAGTTTTCCCTAAATTTTCTTGGAACTTGTTAAAGGCAGAAGTTGAATTTTTCTCAAGATTCACTACGGTGTAGTGGCAGATTATGTCTAATTCTGTTTGCTGGCTCGTTTTGAAAGCATCTCAAGAAATTTTGAGTTTTTAAGGCTCATATCATTCGGCTCATATCATTCATTGAATATTTCTGGATCGTTGAACCTATTCAGTGAGTGAATCGATGTGTAGTAACCAAAAAATGAAAACCTAATGGAGGAATAAACTACCATGAACAATATAAATACCATGAACAATATAAAAGACAACGTTGAACAAGCATTTCAAGAAGCTCATGAGCGCGAAGAAAGCACTCTTGAAAAAGCAAAAAAAACATTCAATTCTAAACTTCCAATCTCAACACCCGCAGCGTCTATTTCTAATAGTGTAGTTAGTGTTCATGAATTAAAATCACGGTTGAATTGGGGGGAACCTGGTTTGACGATTTTAGATGTTCGCGATCGCGATGCATTTGATGACTGCCGCATTTTGGGTGCCATGAATGTGCCCCTATCCACCTTGCCAGACGCAGTACAAAGTGTACTTCAACACAAGCGCGATATTTATGTCTATGGCAACAGCGATGAAGAATCTACAGCCGCTACCGATCTTTTGCGCGGGGCTGGTTTTTACCAAGTTGCAGTATTGCGGGGTGGCTTGGAAGCTTGGACAAAAATAGATGGTTCTATAGATGGAGTTGCTACAAATGTAGAGCCTGGTCCAGATGCCTATAATGTCTTTTCTCGACTCAAAGAGTTTGCTAGTGAGAGAGCTACTGAAAAGAGTTTGAAATAGCTGTAGTTGATAGCTATATGAGTGCTTTATAGTCTATCTTGACTAATGTAAACGATGTGTTTTAACTGTCCTTGTTATGTAGTTTTCTGATTTGAAGTTACATAATAAGGATTTTTTATGATTAAACTTAAACTTAAACTTCAACGCGATCGCGCCATAATCTTTCTTTTGGTTGAAGCTTTTTAATGAGTTTTACTCTTAAATTTATGTATTCAACAAAACAACTATTTTGGTCATCTATAAGGAGCAATTGTAATGTTAGAAAACAAAGTAAATCAAAACGACGAAACTAAAGTTCCAAACGATCCAACTGAGGTAGAAGCACCAAATTTAGCGCAGGCAGTCAAGCGCCCTGATAATACAGAAATCTCTGATGAACATCGTCCTTTTTTAGAAAAAGTGATGATCAATGGTGGCTTGTCCGATCCGTATGATGCCAGAGATATTACCGAAGTGGTTTTTCGGGTTATGCGCGATCTCATGACTACGGAAGCCGCCGATAAAGTGGAGGGAGAGTTACATGAAGAAGTTTTGGAGACAAAGGATAAAAGACTTCAAATGGAAATTTCAGAATTATGGAAAGACACTAACCCACTGGTTGGATTTTTAAGTCGAGTACGTCCACCTTGGCAAGGTCCTGGAATCTTCAAAATCACATCTGATCGCTTCTTGTTTCGAGTTGCAAACGAATCTGCAATGGCTCACCTGGTTGATAGAGACAAGGTAATTCAAGCAATTTTCTCTGCTACAAAAGATGAGTTATCAGAAGAGCGTATTCAAGAAGTAGCAAGCTGGTTACCTGATGTTGTCCGAGAACTTTGGGAACAGGCATAGCTCATATAAATGATAATAAGGGCACCCACATTAAAGGTGCCCTTAAATTTTAGTCATTAGGCTAATTAGACTTAAAAGTTTGGTATTTGTTCAATTTTTGTTTTTGCGTGGATGA
Source organism: Sivoneniella epilithica UHCC 1019 (assembly GCF_040830845.1). Lineage (NCBI taxonomy): Bacteria > Bacillati > Cyanobacteriota > Cyanophyceae > Leptolyngbyales > Leptolyngbyaceae > Sivoneniella > Sivoneniella epilithica. The sequence goes on along the minus strand of NZ_JBFPDP010000025.1, from coordinate 60,197 downwards.
TCATCTTCTCAGCTTGAATATCAAATCGTTGCAGCCAAAGAGTCATTCCTGGCAGGTCGAAGCTGCTTAAATCTAAAAGCGTTGTAATCTGCTTTAAGATTGCTGCTCCTAACTCTGGGTTTAGTCCTTGCCCTTGAACCGACAAAATTTCTAGGTCGATTTTCTGTCCATCTGCATTCACTTTTGGAATCACTGTTGCAGAAAGAGATTTATCTTCATTAGATTCTTTTAGTACAAAATTAGATTCTTTTAGTACAAAGTCAATATCTAAAGACATGCTTCCACTGTCAAGTAAATGAATAGTTGCTCGATGAAACTCAATTGTGTAAAACTGCTGATCTACTTGCAATTTTAAGCCTTGAAGCTTGTTAGCAATATAGCTAGACGCTAGGGCACGATTGAGATCCTCTTCTGTTAAAACAATTTGAGCCTCAGCGTTAGCGGGTTGATCTAACTCAATGTTACCGAGAAGAGCGCTAAAAGGATTGATAGAAACTTTAGTTGTTTGAACTTCTAAAGATTCCATTCGTAGATCCTGTTTCATTACCATTCCTTTGCCGCTAATTTCTACGGAATCTACTTCTCCTTGAATGAATTTACCTGGATTTGTGCGAATGTCAATATTCAAATCTTCTACGTTATCTAACTGGTTTGAAATTCCGATTTCAGCTACTTTACTTAAAGCTTGTTCACCTAGGTCAGGGCTATTTGCGGTCATTCTGTAATCTCCAATTCATGTGATTTTCAGCAATTTGTTTCAGCAATTTAAAGAATGATTGCTGTATAGGCTTATCACTATGTGAGCAAATGGAGAGAGATTATTAATCTGTCTAAAGTGAGAGAATCTAACTTGCTATTTGTGCAAAGATATTCCAGAGATTAATTTGCAAATCAAAGCGATTTTATTCATAAAGTAGTTTATTAAATACTCAGAAAAATACTGTCCTTGAATAGAGTTTTGTAAGTTTCTAGAGGTTAATATTTCTAGAGGTTAATAAATGAGAGCGCGATCGCAGTTTTATCCACACAAAAAATTTCTATAGGAGTCCCAACTGATGGCAACTTTAGCTCAGACTGCTGCTTTTCTCTTAATTGCGCCTCCTGACCCAACAACTTATCCCGATCCTCCTGCGCCTGAGACTCCCCCTCCGGTTCCGATGCCTACGCCGGATTTGCCAAGTCCTTATCCGATGCCAGATCCACAGCCAGATTTACCCCCTATGACAACACCAGACATCCCTCCTGAAATCACACCGGGAGTTCCATCTGTATGAGTAGATTATCTACTCACACGGATTAATTGGCTCTAGTTGAGCTAGCATCCATGCTGGGAGAGCATTCTTATGAAAAATGCTCTCCCAAGCGTATAGAAACGTATTAGAGCGCCTTTAAAGCTAAACGAATTTTAATTTCATGTTTAAGAAAGATTTATTTCGTAGTTCTTGATACAGAATTAATTCTATAATTGTAGTGAGGAGGAAAATTTTGTTGCTCATTTCCTCTGTAGAATTATTATGGCTAATACAATTCATGTCCACGATGACCTACTCCTTTCTAGGCACCAGGACAATATCATGACCTCTTTAGCTCAACGTTTGCAAAGAGCTAAAAGTTCAAATGATTTCCGACTTATTCAACTGTTGGAGCAAGAACTAAAGCAAGTAGAACAAGAAGTTCCGCCTTTGGAACCGCGATCGCATTGGCTAACCACTATTCAAAACTGGTTAAGTAGAATCTCATCTAGCAAAGCTGAATTACAAGTTTCTCAGTTTGTTGATAGCGCTAGGGATATTTGGTGGTATGCCTTCGATCCACAAACTGGTCACTGTGTTTATGCAGATTCTGAAGCTGAGCTTCGCCTGTGGATTAGAGATAACTATCAGGGACGATAAACTGTCGTTTGCCTCTTAGCATCATGTCGGTGGCTGACTCTTAGAGGCATCGACATAAAAACCTGGAGTTTTGTAATCGTTGGGTAGGTAGTCTTCGGGAATTGTGCTGTGATTGCCATCTCGTAAAGCAAGAAAACTGGGAGACATGATTTCAATACCCACTTCATTGCACTTGTCTTGAATGTTTCTGTGTAAGTCTGAGTAGATTTCAGGGGAATATTCAGGACAATCAGTATAAGCATTGAGTTCATAGCTAACATTGAAGTCATTCAAGCTAGTTTGTAGAACGAAAGGTGCTGGATTGCTTAAAATTTGTGGTGTTGCTTGAGCCGCCTCAATTAGAACTTGATGAACTTTTTGCCAGGGGATGTCGTAGCCTAAAGTAATGGTTGTATGCAGAACTAAACCTGTAGTATCTCCTAAGTCTTTCGCCAATGTGCTGTAGTTGATTACATTGCTGCTTAAGATGGTTGAGTTTGGAATAGTAATCACTACATTTTTAGGAGTGCGAATTCGAGTCACTAACACATCTTTTTCAAGCACAATTCCGATGAGTTCACCAATTTTAATCATGTCTCCAATTTGGAATGAGCGTGTGTAGACTACGATAAATCCGCCAATAATGTTGGAGACAGCACTGGCGGCTCCTAGGGTTAGTAGCGCGCTAAGCACAAGTGAAACTCCTTGGAAAGCAGGTGATTTAAACCCTGGTATAAAAGGCATGGCGATCGCCAGTGCCAGTGCAAAAACGAAAAAGCGTACCAGTTGAAATGTAGGCTGTACCCAATCCGCATAGAACCAGGGCAATGAAATACTACCGAGTTTGATTTCTTTGAAAAATAGGTGAATAAATGCCAGAATTTCACGGGTAATAAACACAATTAAAACGAGAGTGAACAGGTTAGGCAAATATCCAACAATTGCCCGTTCAGTCTCTGCCAAAGTTGCGCCAATGATTGCCCAAAAATTACTGCTTAAACCTTGAGTCCAAGGGAAAAAACCAAAAATCATAAATAGGTAGACGCAAGCCAAAAATAGGTACAACACACTGCGCCCTAGTTCTGCAAAATGTAGAATCACGGTGATAAAAGGAGTAATTGGCAATACTCCTCTATTGGCATCCTTGAGGCGATCGCTGTAGTGTTCCAACCAATTTCCTAAGCGATCTAACGTGACTGCAAACAATTTGTTTAAAAGCCGAATCGTCAGCCAAAACAATAGGGTTGCTAAAATCGCATATCCAACTCCACGCACAATCTTTTCAATACTGCGTTGTTCTCGAAAAGTGATGAGAGACGACCGAATTGTTGCCACATATTTTTGGGTCAGAGTTTCCTGAGTTGCTCCTTCAGCCTTGGCATCTTCTGGCGTGATTGTTGTGATATGAACATTTTTTTCACCCGCCACAATCAGCGTAATTCCTTGAACGTTTTCTGCTCGAACAGATTCAGGCGAAATTTGCAAGTTACTGGCGACGGCTGACAGTTGTTCATTGGTCAGATTCGCCCGTTGTAGTGCTGAAAGTGGACCAAAATTGCTGCGAATTTGAAATAGAGTTTTACCGTCTAATACTACAGAGCCAGGTTCAGCCCCAATCGCCTGCTGAACTTCAGGGGCTAGAGGTGACTGCGATCGCGCTGGAGTGGCTCCGATCAGGTGCAATCCGACGATACAAACAACGCTAACCATTAAGATTTTGGTCAGCAGCAATGAAAAACGATCCAGCAGAAACAACACAGTTAGCATGAATAATTTGAATACTAATCACTATAAACACTGATCAACATCGGCTTGGCAAAATATTAGTCCTTTCAGCCTCCTGAAACTGGGAAAGAACCTCACTAAAGGCGTTGCTGAATGCAAGTATGATTTCTGACTGTAGGGTTGTGCCTACCCTGCTGGAGATGGAGGGCAACCACAGGAGATTGCCCCTACAAATTTCATCCCCAGATTCAGCAATGCCTGACTACAGGCTGGTAAAGTCTTCTTTTTAAGGTCTATTGAGTCAATGCCGAAGCCATTGTTATGTTTGTATCGCTAATGATTGCGTTATGAGCAATTTATCTCTAGTATTATTCTCTGTCAGATCTATACGGAAAAAGGAAGTGATCCTATGGCTAACTGGGAGGGTGTTCTTCAAACGCGCCTAAGATTCTTACTTGCTATTGCAGCGACCTCCGTTCTCCTCTCCGCTTCACTAATCGGGTTAGAGCCGCAGAAGATCGCCGCACAAACTACTCCAGCCTTGCCAACCTTCAAGCTGCCCGATTCCCTTCCAAGCGGCACCACTGTTAAGGTGGATGGCTCCAGTAGCATGATGTTAATGAACGAAGCGTTGAAAAAACGTTTTCAAGATAAGTTTCCAGGAGCGACTGTTAATCTAGCTGAGATTGGAACTGAGAAAGCGATAAAGTCTCTGCTTGATGGCAAGGTAAATATAGCAGCCGTGGGTCGTCCGCTCACCCAAGCAGAACAGGATCAAGGGTTGATTGAAGCTCCAATGAGTCGAGAGAAGGTTGCTATTATTGTTGGATCAAATAATTCATTTAATAAAAGCATTACATTTGATCAATTTGCGAGAATTTATCGCGGTGAAATCACGGACTGGTCACAGCTTGGCGGCGCACCAGGTCCGATTCGCATGGTCGATCGCCCCGACTTCAGTGATACTCGGAGGGCGTTAAGCCAATACACAGTATTTCAAGGTAAACCTTTTAAAACGGGTAGTACTGCCACCACTGTTGCGGAAGATAGTACAGCAGCAGTTATTCAAAAACTCGGTAAAGACGGTATTGGTTATGCGATCGCAGATCAAGTAGTCGATCAACCCACTGTCAAAGTGTTGCCTTTGCATGAAACCCTGCCAGATGACCCGCGCTACCCCTTCTCTCAGCACCGTGGCTATGTCTATCAGGGGGAACCAGATCCTGCAACACTCGCTTTTTTGGGCATTGCGGTTTCAAAACCAGGACAGGAAGTCGTTCAAGCCGCCAAACCCACTGAAGCTAAATCGGCTGAAACCAATCCTGCTGTAGGTGCGATGGGTTCTCCCAGTCTAACTGCCTCCTCAACGGTTGCACCTTCTGCCAGCATTTCTCCCACCGTTGATCCTGCCGCCACAGAGTCTCCTACTGTGGCACCCACGGCTGAAACTCAAACCGCTGATTCCTCTGCCATGGTCGCGACTGAGACTCGTCCATTTCCCTGGTGGTGGTTAGTGTTGCCTTTAGTGGGATTAGGCGGTTTATTGGCAGCGATGAAGGGGCGGTCTTTAGCCGTGCCAGTTGCGGCTCCACTGGCGGTTCCACTGGCGGCTTTAGACCCCGATCGCAGTCGGATCGTTTTGACTCCCAAAACCTGTCGCGCTGCTTATGCCTATTGGGAACTGTCTGACAAAGACAAAGCTGCTTTTGGCGGTCAATCCGGGCACAATCTAGCACTACGTCTCTATGATGTCACCAGTGCTGACCTAAATCGGCAGTCAGCCCAGAGCGTGAAACAATTTGATCTCCGTGAGAATGAGCAGGATCATCATCTGCCCCTTACTTTAGACGATCGCGATTATGTTGTAGAACTAGGGTCTGTAGCTGAAAACGGTGACTGGCTTAAGATTGCCCGTTCTGAGGCTGTGCGGGTTCCTGCTTGCACTCCTGCTGAAAAGATTCGGTTTGCCGCAACCGCAGCGGCAGGCGCAACCGCCCCGCCCCTTAGCACAGCCGCGATCGCATCAGGAGCCGGAGCCGCCGCTGTCGCAGGTGTCGCGGGGTTGGGCTTAGCCGGAGCAGGTGCGATCGCTGCCAGTACAGCCCTAGCTGGACAATCCACACCCGCTGCGACATCTGAAACAGTTCCTCCAGAGATCGAGTCTGTTGACTCCAACCAAATTATTCTGGTGCCTCGTAGCGCTGATAGCGCCTATGCCTATTGGGAGGTTTCTGAAGAGAGTAAGGCAGCCTTGAAGCAACAGGGCGGCGAAAATTTGACTTTGCGGGTGCATGATATCACCGATATAAATTTCGATCGCTATCCCGCGCACAGCACTCAACAGCATTCTTGCAGTGACTTGGATACCGATCAGCATGTGCCCATTTCCCGCAGCGATCGCGATTACATTGCAGAGTTAGGCTACCTGACTCAAGATAACCGCTGGCTTGAACTTGCCAAATCTGAGGCGGTTCGAGTGCCTGCTGCTCAACTTGCTAAACCCCCTGGAGCCTTTGCTGTTGCTGCCGCTGCTGCTGCAACCTCAACTAAACTACCCACTACAAACCGCGCCGCGCCGCCCCAAGGTATTGCTTCTGCGCTAGCCGGGGGAGCCGCTGCTGTGGCGGGAGTGGGGGCTATGGCAAAATCCTTTTTAGAGAAAGGAAGCTCAACTGTTGAAAGCGATCAGGAAAGCGATCGCGTTGAAACCGAGTCTGACACCTTGGCTCCCGATCTCCGCATCATCCTAGTGCCTCGCACCTCAGATCAAGCCTATGCTTATTGGGAAGTCGCCAATTCTCAAAAAGAACCCTTGCGACAACAAGGTGGAAAACAGCTAACACTGAGGATTCACGATGTGACCAATATCGATATTGATCATCAGCCTCCTCATAGCACCGAAGCCTATCCCTGCCTGGAAACCGACCATGATAAACACATTCCCATTCCAACAGGAGGAACCTCCTATGAAGAGTTGGGATACCGCGATTATCTTGCTGAATTGGGCTATTTCACCGACGATAATCACTGGCTAACGATAGTGCGCTCTCTGCATGTGCGGATTCCTCAAACGAACGAACGAATAGTTTAGGACACAAGGATACTTAAGAGACAAGAAATAGTTGTTTTGACTTTCTCTTGTGCTGCTCTAACTTAAGCGAATGACGAATGGCGAATGGCGAATGCAAAACTCGTACTTTGCAGCTTGTACTTCGTCACTCGTCATTATGATTTTCCATGCCCATTCACATAATAATCTCGTGTGCCCTTGGCGCTAATGGCTTCTCCTAAACGGCTGATGGCATGAACATAAGCCGCAGTGCGGAGGGGGATGCCAATTTCACGCGAGACTGACCAGATGCGATCGGCTTCTTCCACAATCCGGCTTTTCAGCTTTTGGTTGACTTCATCCAGCGTCCAATACAAACCACTGCGGTTTTGCACCCATTCAAAATAGCTGACCGTAACGCCGCCTGCGTTCACCAAAATATCTGGAAAAACGTAGATGCCTTTTTCTGCCAAAATTTTGTCAGCAGCGGAGGTAATGGGTCCGTTGGCGACTTCAAACACGAGTTTGGCTTTAATTGAGTGAGCATTCGTTTCCGTAATTTGGTTTTCCAGCGCTGCCGGAATTAGCACATCCACATCTAGTGCCAGCAACTCCTCATTTGTGAGGACTTCATGCTCTGGAGTCGTGCAAACGCTGCCATCGCAGTAAGGCGCTCGAATGCCACGAGTCGATTCTTTATTGTTACGAATGGCAGGAATATCTAATCCATTTTTGGCATAAATTGCGCCTTGAGAATCACTGACTGCGACTACGCGATAACCAGCATGGAACAATAGCTCTGCCAAAGTACCACCCGCATTCCCAAATCCTTGAATGGCAACGGTCGTTCCTTGCGGCGTTTGATCAAACTTAGGCAGCATTGCCTGAATCACAAAAAAGGCTCCTAAAGCAGTAGCAGCTTCTCGCCCCAGACTGCCGCCCATGCTGATCGGCTTCCCGGTGACCACAGCAGGACAAATGCAGCGCCGAATGATGCTGTATTGATCCATCATCCAGCCCATGATCATTGAGTTGGTATATACGTCGGGCGCGAGGATGTCTACATCAGTCCCGATGAAGTCGGCGATCGCGTCAATATAGCCCCGGCTCAATCGCTCTAGTTCCAGCCGCGACAATAACTTGGGATTCACGGTAATTCCCCCCTTTGCCCCGCCAAATGGCAATCCTAGCGCCGCACACTTAAACGTCATCCAAAATGCTAATGACTGCACCTCATCCATCGACACATTCGGGTGATAGCGGACTCCGCCTTTACCCGGACCGCGAGTATCGTCATAGCGGACTCGATATCCCTGAAACACCTGAAGCGACCCATCATCCATCCGCACAGGAATCGAGACACTGAGGCTAGCTTTGGGAAATTTCAACGACTCGATCGCATCTTCAGAAATGGAAGTGTGCTTCAACGCTTCTTCTAGTCGTTGGCTAGCATCCGACAGCAAAGAGTTCACCATAGTAGTATGTCTTTTGTCTAGAAAATAAATGAATGCTGGATAATTTTGTATCTTTCGATACTTTTCTTTAAGAATGCCCAACAAATCGAGCCTCAGTCAGGGATAGCCTCAGAAAGACATAAAACAACATAATTTGTTGCGTTAAGCAGAACGCAGACTGCAAAACATCTTCACGGTTAAACCGCTTAACTGGTACAGTCTCATCGGTAAGATAAAGAGTGTGCGATCGTCCTAGAGGATAAGCACGACGGTCAACGGAGCTTTGGAAAAAATGGAACCGCAAAAAACTTCAACAGTAATTATTACAGGTGCCTCCTCTGGAGTAGGTTTATACGCCGCAAAAGCTCTTACCGAAAAGGGGTGGCATGTGGTCATGGCTTGCCGAGATTTGCCCAAAGCTAAACAGGCGGCTGAATCCGTCGGCATGGCACGCGATCGCTACACCATCTTGCACATTGATTTGGGTTCCCTAGAAAGCGTCCGCAAGTTTGTCCAAGCCTTTCGCAATACGGGCAAATCCTTAGATGCATTGGTATGTAACGCTGCCATCTATATGCCCCTGATCAAAGAACCGCTCTATAGTCCTGAAGGCTATGAACTAACCGTCACCACCAATCACCTCGGTCACTTTTTGCTGTGCAACTTGATGATGGAAGATTTGAAGCACTCCGCTGATCCCCGCTTGGTGATTTTGGGTACTGTCACCCACAACCCCGATGAACTCGGCGGCAAGATTCCACCCCAACCCGATTTGGGCAACTTTGAAGGATTTACCGCAGGCTTCAAAGCGCCGATTACGATGATCAATGGTAAACAGTTTGAACCCGTCAAAGCCTACAAAGACAGCAAAGTCTGCAATGTGTTGACCATGCGCGAACTGCACCGCCGCTATCACGATTCCACGGGAATCACCTTCACCTCGCTCTATCCGGGTTGCGTCGCCGATACACCCCTATTCCGCAATCACTATCCGCTGTTCCAAAAAATCTTCCCCTGGTTTCAAAAGAACATTACAGGCGGATACGTGTCCCAAGAGCTATCGGGTGAGCGGGTGGCAATGGTGGTTGCCGACCCAGAATATAAGCAATCGGGTGCCTACTTTAGCTGGGGCAATCGCCAAAAGAAAGATGGCAAGTCGTTTATTCGGCAGGTTTCGCCCCAAGCTCGCGATGAGGAAAAAGGACAGCACATGTGGGATCTAAGCGCCAAGTTGGTGGGCGTGGCGTGATCAGTATGGCCAGCGGGCGAGTGGGCGATCGCTGTCAGCCCTACTCATCTAAAGACTTGCGAAAAGCTTCTGTCTGTTCACCTGATTGGAGATGTTATTACAGAAAATATTTGTCGGCGTTGCTGAATTGATCTATGAACGCCTAAATTTGCCCTCACCCTAGCCCTCGACCAACGGGCGAGGGAATAAGATTTCTAGCTCCCTTCTCCTTGGGGAGAAGGGTTGGGGATGAGGGAAATCATAGCTGCAATCAGCAACGCCAATATTTGTCTATTCACCCGTTTTGGAGTGTTATGCGGAAACTTTCCGCCTAGTTAAGTGCCAAAATTCAGACAGCAAACCTAGAGATCGAGGAGATCAGTATGTATGGTAAGTGTCTTTGCGGTGCAATAATTGTCCGAACGCCAGACAAGAAAAGCATCGATGCCTGTCATTGCGGCATGTGTCGGCGCTGGGGAGGTGGACCGGCATTAGGTATAGCGTGTGGCTCAGATGTGCAGATAGACGGCGTTGATAGACTGAAAGTGTATCAGTCCTCAGAATGGGCTGAAAGAGCTTTTTGTGGTGAATGCGGTACGCATCTGTTCTACAGATTGTTGCCTACCAATGAATATTTTGTCCCAGCAGGTCTTTTTCAAAATGAAATTGAGTTTGAGTTCAAGGAGCAAATCTTTATAGATATGAAACCTGGTTACTATGAATTTGCCAATCAAACTTTGAACCTGACAGAAGCAGAAGTATTCGCTAAATTTGCGTCAAGTGAGAATATTGAAGGCACATAACGGTAGCTCGTCAGACTCTAAAGCCAAAGTTAGGTTTAGATGCTATCGCTATCAGCTATCCGCATCTGAAAATATGCAGAAAGCCTATCTAATTGCATAAATTTTGGTTATGTTGCTGATTGTTTGGCAGGAATGCAAATTGAGCTTAATACCTGAATTTAATATGTTCTACTGAACCATTCACTAAGAGAAGCCTTAAGAGTATGAAAACTTTGGAAATTTATAGTTCGTTTCTACTAGCAGCGATCGCAGGTATTTTTCTTGCATCTTCCGCTCAGGCTGAGGATTGGTTTTTTATGGTAGAAAGTGATACAGATATCAAATTTTTCCTTGATCGAGATTCAATTACCCGCACTGGAAAAGTTTCCGGGGTGAATACTTTTGAAGTAAATCAAGAGCCAGAAGAGGATGGAACTATTGCAATCCTTGTTAGGCGAGAGTATTCCTGTCAAGAGAAGAGATCTAGAGTTAAGCAAGTAATTTCTCTGCTTGAGAATCAATCTATGGGAGTCTATAAGGAATCAACTGCATGGGCATCAGTTAAAGCAAACTCTATAGATGATTTGATATTGCAAAAAGTTTGTAAAGCCCAATAATCAAGCGAACCGCTGAATTGTTAGACTCGAAAGCCAAAGTTAGGTTTAGAGGCGATCGCCCTGGAGTCAGATCAGCAGTAAAGTGAAAAGGTTATAGTCTTGGGTTGGGCTTACCTGTGATGATGTCTTCTTGGTGGATGGCTCCGGTTTCGCTTTGGCTCCAACTTGGGTTGGTTGGAGCTTGGATCGGGCTGATCGGGCTATCTGCGGAGTGGCTGTACCGAACGAAGCTGGCAAGCCCAGAGGTTGTGCGGAAGGTCGTTCACATTGGCGTGGGGAATGTGATTTTGCTGGCGTGGTGGCTGCAAACTCCAGCATGGCTGGGCATTAGTGCCTCGATCGCCTTTAGCGCGATCGCGTTTCTGTCCTATCGGTTTCCCATTTTGCCCGGTATCAATGGGGTTGGACGCAAAAGTTTAGGCACTTTTTTTTATGCCGTCAGTATTGGTCTATTGATTGGTTACTTTTGGACAATTGAGCAACCTGAGTACGCTGTTTTAGGCGTTTTGGTGATGACTTGGGGCGATGGATTGGCGGCTCTGGTTGGGCAACGATTTGGCAAGCATCCTTACACGCTGTGGGGTATCCAAAAAAGTTGGGAAGGCTCCTTCACAATGGCGATCGCTAGTTTTATTGTCAGCAGCAGCATTTTGGTCAACGTGCAGGGTAATATCTGGCAATCCTGGATCATTTCTCTGGCAGTAGCACTTTGGGCAACTGGGCTAGAAGCCTTTTCAAAATTTGGGATTGATAATCTGACTGTTCCTTTGGGCAGTGCTGCCGTAGCATTTCTTCTCAGCACTCTGTTGTTTTTAGGATAGAGAATCAGGGTTTATCGTGGCAAAATCAGGATGGTATCGTTCGTTCGTTGGCAAGTTGTGTTTCAAGACTCGTAACCACTTCTTTGGCGCTTAGTTCCTCGTCTATTCTAAAAGTTATGCCCCCTGACCTAAAATCGCTAACATCCACTAATCCTATCGAGGGGTTTCCGCTGACTACGCCTCAGCCTGAGCAATTAGACAACATCAAGGCTCAAATTGATCTAGTGTTGTTGGCATTGGAAGCGCTAACTGGAATTGGCTCTGAGGCGATGTTGCAAGCGGCGATCGACCTCAATCTAGAATCCATGGTGTCAGATCGGGTGGCGTTATGGCGATTGCGCCAATCTAGCCCCTTACGGAAAGGGCAAGGGGGACGTAAAAAGCTTGATGTGGAAGAGGCGAGAGCGCTGGTTTTGATTAGTTGTCATTTGGCAAAGCAGCAGCATGAACTGATTCGACGAGCAGTGGCACTATTAGAGCAGGTGACAGAACAACGACGGCAGCCCCATCAAACGGCTCTTTTAGGAGATTACTTAGACAAGTTCAACAACACCTATCAAGAACGGATGGAAGCAGGAGATACTGTTTCTCCCGAAACGCTGATGAATTTAGCATTGAAGCTACTAATTGATTTGCTGTTTTATAGCGCGCCCCATGGATTTCGCCGAATGTGGCTAGCGCTGCTCGATCGCACCAAACCCCGCTAAATTCATCTATTTGATTTTCAAGTTTCTACTCTTCCCCTCATCCACCCTTCTTCCCCTCTTCTCTATGCTCCGATCTCCATCCGTCATGCGTCGCTATACCCCGCCTACCTGCACCTTAGAGGTGAAGGCAGAGAATTCCTCTTTGTCTCGCTGGGCAGAGCAGCCTGTTGTCAAGGATGTGCGGTTTCACCTGAAGCTGGATGATCCAACCTTGGCGCAAGATCGGTGGGTGGAGTTGAACGGCGATCGCGCCCAGCTAGAAGATCTAAGACACACCGTCAATACTTACGTACAAGCTTTTTTGGATCAATCTCAGGATTTTCTAAGCCAATCTCCTGCCTTAACTGACTCCGGTAATCTTACCCCTGCCATTCCTTCATCAATCGACGCTAGCGAACACTCACTTCCAAGCGATCGTGATGGCAACCCTGTAGAGATCGGCTTGCAACCCAATGGATTAATGGGACACAATTTGAGTTTAGGCAACTTAGCCACAGAAGAATCAGGGGCAGTGATTCGTCTAAGTACGCTTCAGCTTTTTGACTTGGCAACCGCACTAGATGACTATTCTGTCGACCTGTTGGAACTGCCTACCCTGCCTAAAACAGGCTGGTTGAGAGGTCGGGGAAATTGGGCACAGATCGCGGCGATCGCAGTGGCAGTGATGGGCTTATCTGCATCTGCGCTCAAACTCTTGGATGGCTCTGTTGCACCTACATCCATGGCACCCACCCTGAGCCAAAGAACGAGCAGCAACGATCAGCGCATTGCAACCCAAATTTCTCCATCGGTGGTCGATAAAGCGACTCCGCCAGTGATTTCAACTGAAACCTTACCGCCCATTCCACCCGCCGGGTCAACGCCCAAAATTGGTACACCTACTCTGGTTGCACCTCCACCCAACGATTCGGCAAATCCAACCTTACCCAGTTCTAAAACCTTGCCTCAAAATTCGATCGCAACAGTGCCGATTCCAGAAGTTGCAGGAGTTCCAGGTCGCCCCACAATCACTTTAGGGGAAACTAACTCACCCGCAGAATCGAACAAGACTGCTCCATCCGCTGCCGATGTAGACAGTGCTGCCTTAGCCAGTGGACAAGTTGCGGCTGCACCCGTGGAACCGATTGGGCGCTCTCCAGCATCACGCAGCGCTTTAAGAGAGAGCGATCGCCCCAATAACGCTACCGCTTTTGACACCATTCCTCAAGTGGCGGAAGTGAGAACTTATTTTCAACAGCGCTGGAAACCCCCTGAAGGACTTACTCAAACCCTAGAGTACAGCCTCCTACTTGCGCCCAACGGCAGCCTTCAAAGCATCATTCCCCTGCGGCAGTTATCAGGCGATTATATCGATCGCACAGGAATGCCACTAGTCGGAGATCCATTTGTATCTGCCCTACCGAGCGATCGAAACGCCAAAATTCGTTTAGTTCTTACTACCGACGGCAAAGTGCAAACCTTCTTAGAACCAAACTAGGTGATTTCTAGCAAACAAAATACTTAGACCTCCTGCACGAATAGTAAAACAGTGTGCCAGTTAGCGATCGTGTCGTTAGACAAGGATAGAGAAGCAGGCAAAGATCAAGTCTAGGAGGAATAGCCATGGCGTATAGGGCGTTAGAGTCTCTTTCGGGTGCTGAGTTCAAAATGCCGGCGCTTGTACTCCAACCAAAAAGCCTCGTAAGCAGTCGTTGCTAAAGGAAGAAAAAGCACGATTGCGGGTGCGAATTGAACATGTGATTCGCCGCTTCAAAATCTTCCGCATCTTTTCGGGACGTTATCGTAATCGTAGAAAGCGGTTTGGCTTACGCTTAAATCTCATCGCTGGCTTGTTGAACTACGAACTGGCACATGCCTCATGATTTATGCAGGAGGTCTACTGTGTCCCTTTTGGGATCAGTGAATCATGTACTGACTTTACAGAGAGCAAAGATAGTTTTATGCAAAAATAAGCGATTAAGATTTAAGAAACGGGCTTCATTTCAATCCGCTTTAGCACTTTGCCAGGACTGACAAACGATAAGCCTCGTCCAGACTCAGTGCTGACCATCACAGCCTCAACAATTGGCTCAAATATTGAATGTTCCGCCACCCATTCCACTAAAAAATTTGCACCCAACCCACCACTCACTTCATTTCTAGGAAGAAAGTAATCCGCAGATGCCATAGAAGAAAGTTCTGAAGGGTTCTCTAAAATATTTTTAATCAGCTTGCCGCCCGTGTCATAGTATTCAATCTTTGTAATGATTATGGGGTGCTTTAAGTCGGTGTTGCGGATGCTCAAAGTAGTAGCCAAGTTGATCACTTGATTTTGCGTATCGTAATGATAAATATAGGAATAAACCGGGACATAAATAGTCTGACCCGCCAGAATTTTTTTGGACTCTAAGACAACGGGTTTGAGAGCTGATTTTCCGATATGAGGCGTAGGTGATTGACCCGTTTGGGCACCCAACATTGTGCAAGCAGCCATGCTAAGCATCAAAACAAGCACTAGGCTCACTTGAATCCAGCGGTTGAATCCCTTCATCATCGTTTTTTGCAACACATTATTTTCCTGACGAAATGGTATATTTTCAGCCTACTTCCAGCGAAATATCGACGGACTGTGGGATTTTTTCAAGCGATCGCGTTTTCCGCTGAAACCGATTGGTCAATCTGTTACCCCCCCGCTGTAGGTCAAACCGTTAATAGACCACAGAAAATCCCTAAAACATGACAGAACTCTAAACATGACGCAACTGTTACACAATCCAGTATCAAAGCTTAAGCAAACTGACCTTGCTCTCTCACTAGAGTTACACTAAGAAAATTATTCATAAAATGCTTATGCATTTACTTGTTCATGGCTCTATCTTCTCTACCCTCAGATGATTGCGCTCCTGTACAGCTTGGTAAGGATGATAAAGCGATGCATCGCCACTTGAAAGAGGCTCTGAGTAAGGGCTTTTATGAAGCGTGCAGTGGAGTGATTCAAGCGTTGCTGTTGGCGTGCGAGTGGCACTTAACCACTGAAGCACACGCATTAACTCTAGTGATTGCCTGCCCAAATATGACGATCAACTGGCGAGTGTTAAGCAATTTAGCCGCGATCGGTCAGTCTTTAGGGCGGTTTACTCCCAACGCCAAGATCTGCATCTGCCCTCCAGTCGGAATGGGGATTCCATTTGAACTGCGGGTTGATGAGATTGCGATGTATCGAGATTTGTTTTAGGACTTTTGCTATCCGCCTTGTAAAGCTTTCAGGGCTTCTTCTACATGCCCTTTGAAATTAAGCTGAGAATTAAAGATTTTTCTGACTACGCCTTGTGGATCAATCACATAAGTAACGCGACCGGGCAATACTCCTAAGGTAGAAGGAACGCCAAATAGCTTGCGAACTTTGTTGCCTGTATCGCTAAGTAATATAAAGGGAAGTTGATGTTTTGTGGCAAACTTGCTATGGGATTCAGGAGAATCTGCGCTAATGCCAATCACTTCTGCACCTGCGTTTTGAAACACGGTATAACTATCGCGAAAAGCGCAAGATTCCGTTGTGCAACCGGGTGTGTCATCTTTTGGATAAAAATAAAGCACGATCGCTTTTTCACCTAGAATCTGTCTAAATTCAATCATCTGTCCCGTTTGGGAAGGCAGTGTGAAGTTGGGAGCGGTATCTCCCTCTCGAATTGGCATAACCATATTGCATTAACTCCCGACTCAATAACTATGACTGTCATCTAGATAGTACAGCGATCTCTCTAGTTGCACTGCACTTCCCGTTACAAGCGATGCCAATAAGATAAGAGCGCGATCGCAAACTAGATTGCAAACCAGAGATCCAAATCTAAAAGATTTTCGTATCTTCACTTGAAAGCAAATCATTATTTTACGTGAGAGGTAATTGAAAAGTTTATAGGAGCTTATTTTGACTCGAACCTGATTTCTTGAGCCTACTTAAAGTGGCTGCTCAAATGCTATGACTTTATCCATCTGTATTTATCTGTCCTTATTTAAAGAAAGTGTGAGGAAACTATGGGTTTCACGCTAGCTTGATAGAGGATAGGTAAAATTTGGGAAGTAGCAGCGATATATTTTGAGCTACTCGCTTTATGTGTGGTATTCACCCTAGTGAATACTCAGTGCATCAGGATAAGAATCATGCTTGATACCGGTCAAATAGCGCTTAATAGGGAAGCTCTGATGTTGTTTCGTCAGGGGCTTGCTGCTGCCTCTTCTTTTAACTATGACCAGGCAGTTGCTTATTATGACCATGTACTGGATATTCAAACAGATTGTTATGAAGTCTGGTATGAGCGCGGTTTAGCCTTAGAAAGTTGTGGTGACTACATTGAAGCGATCGCGAGTTATGATCGCGCCTTAAGCTTAAAGCCCCATCCGTCCTCTGCCTGCGAAATTTGGCATGAGCGCGGAAATGCCTTTCACTATGGCATAGGTGATTATACTCAAGCTCTCTCTTGCTATGACCAAGCCTTAAAACTCGCTCCTGACCATGAGCACATTTGGCACAATCGCGGTAATTTGCTGCTCTATGGTATGAGCCTTCCAGAGGAAGCGATCGCCTGCTATGACCGCACTTTAGCAATCAATCCAAACTATGAACTGTGCTGGCGAAATCGTGGAAATGCTTTAGCCGAACTGCGGTGCTATGATGCGGCGATCGCTAGCTATGATAGCGCTTTAGCATTGAAACCCGACGACTCAGTGTGTTGGGAGGCACGGAATTTAGCGGCTGGCAAATCAGGACTGCCCTATCAACAACCTACCACCAGCCCCGTTTATACCACGGGCTATGATGAGCAAACCTTTGTTGAGGGCGACACAGATTCCAACATTGTGTTTGCCTCTACCTCTAGAGTCGAGCCTGAAATTCTCCGTGTTCCTCAAGGTCAACCCCTACTGATCATTGAAGATGATTGGGGTAAACGAGAAATTTTGCTAGAGCGCGATCGCTATTCAGTCGGGCGTGATCCTAAAAGTGATATTTGTTTACATTCTCAGTTTGTTTCTCGACACCATGCAGTTTTAGAACGGGTCAATCCTGAAAACGAAATTGTGGCTTACCAAATTACAGACGGCGATTTGAGCGGGAAACCTAGCACGAATGGCTTAATGATTAATGGTAAAAAGTGTCGTTCAACTGATTTGAAGTCTGAGGATGCGATCGTCTTTGGTCCAAAAGCACAAGCCATTTTCAAGATGGTTCCTGCTGATCTAAAGAATTTTCGCTAGTTTAGGTTTGTTTTTTTTAAGGTCGATCTCTAAAGGCGATGGTAGCGATATAGTTCACTCGCGGCACGATGCAGCAACGAGTGACGATACACTAACGCTGGCATATCTTCTGCATAGCCACCTCCAATCACACAGGCGACGGCATACCCTTGAGACAAACAGGTATCTAATACTTGCATCTCGCGGCGAAATAACCCAGTGTCGGTGAGGGCAAGTTTACCGAGGCGATCGCCCCCATGGGGATCAACACCAGCATCGTAGAAGACAAGATCGGGCTTGACTTGAGCCAGTAAATGAGGCAAATGGATAGCCAAAGTTTGTAAATATTCGTCATCCTCCATCCCTTCAGCCAAAGGCACATCGAGATCGCTTTGCTGTTTGGTGCCGGGGAAGTTGACAGCACAGTGCATTGAAAAGGTGAAGACACTAGAATCTGATTGAAAAATAAAAGCGGTGCCGTCGCCCTGATGCACATCCAAATCTACGATGAGGGCAGTTTGAATCAGTCGTTGATCTTGCAAGCAGCGAATCGCGATCGCCATGTCATTAAAAATACAAAACCCCGATCCATAAGCTGGAAAAGCATGATGGGTTCCGCCTGCCGTATTGCACGCCAATCCGTGCTGTAATGCGAGTTGTGCCGTCAAGATTGTCCCGCCCACCGCCATACAAGTCCGGTTGACTAAGGCATCACTCCAAGGTAAGCCAATCCGCCGCTGCGCTTTTATATCTAAGGTGCCTTCACAGTAAGCTTGCACATACTCTGGCGTATGCACTTGCTCAATCCAAGCGGAAGGCGATCGCTCCGGCAAATGAAACTGCGATCGAGTTGCCACCCCATCCGCCAGCAATCGTTCATAGAGCAGCCGAAATTTAGCCATGGGAAACCGATGACCCTCTGGCAGCGGTGCCACATAATCGGGATGATAGACAATAGGCAAATCCATGATTAGAGAAATGTCCAGTAATCAAAGGTGGCTGCTTGACCGCAACCGATCCCCCTTTCGTCTAACACAGTCCACAAAATGACATTCTGAATCGCAAACCGTTGTCCTGTGCTATCAATTCTCACGCCCTGGTAATTGTTGATAAAACCGTTCGCTTTCGCTTGCTGCAAGAGGCGATCGCGCTCTGCCCGTTCCATCGATTCAGCGGTGAGACGAGACGGCGTTTGAGTAAACTGCTTCCACTCCATTCGCCATAGTTGCAATGCTTGCCGATTGCCGTAGTTCAAAATTGGATCAGCTTCTGTCCCGTGAGATACCACCACAAAAGGCGCTTCAAATAATGTCTGGGCAATCTCACTTTCATCTCCATGACTGGTTAACAGAGGCTTTCCCGTCCATTGATGAAAACTGTGGAGCAACCGCTGAGTATGACGAACTACCTCTTTTTGCCTATTCATTCTCTCGCCTCTTGCCTTTCGCCTCTCGCCGCTATCTTCTAGATTCTTGTATTATTAAGATAGGTTAAGAACCTGCCCCTTATCAATCTATATACTGTGTTAACCCAACCCTTCGTTAGCAATCGCCCCTTTGAAATTCAGACCTGGACTTGGAAAGGCTACCAAATTCCTTACGCGGTCATGGGCAGTGGACAGCCCTTGCTGCTAGTCCATGGCTTTGGCGCATCGTTGGGACATTGGCGTAAAAACATTCCAGTGTTAGCTGCCGCAGGCTATCGGGTATATGCGATCGACCTATTGGGTTTTGGAGGTTCCGATAAACCCGCATTAGACTATTCTCTCGATTTGTGGCAAGAACAACTGAAAGATTTTTGGACAGCCCACATTCAACAGCCCACCGTGTTTGTAGGAAATTCGATTGGCGGCTTGCTGTGCTTGATCATGATGGCAGAACATCCTGAATTGGCAGCAGGTGGCGTGTTGCTCAATTGTGCAGGTGGATTGAACCATCGCCCTGATGAATTTAATTTGCCGCTGCGAATAATCATGGGTGGCTTTACCAAAATAGTCAGTTCTAAACTCATTGGTCCCTTTTTGTTTAACCGCATCCGTCAAAAATCTCGCCTACGCCGGACGCTCTATCAGGTCTATCGCGATCGCGCGGCTGTGACCGATGAGTTAATCGATCTACTCTACAATCCTTCCTGTGATCCGGGTGCCCAACAGGTGTTTGCCTCGGTTCTTACCGCTGCCGCAGGTCCGTCTCCCACGGAGTTGTTACCCAAAGTAAAAGCGCCGCTGCTCGTGCTGTGGGGCGAAGCCGACCCCTGGACTCCGATCGCCGGAGCCACCCTTTATCAAGACTTTGCCAAAAGTAATCCCCTCACCTTCATTCCCATTCCCAATACGGGGCATTGTCCCCACGACGAAAACCCGGATGCAGTGAATCCTTTGATTGTGAACTGGCTAGCCCACCTGAGTAAAAGTGAGTCTATCAAATGAGAATCAAATGAGATTAGTTGATTTCTAAATTAGTGCGAAGGTTGTGTTCTTGTTGTTTCACAGCAGCTAGCAATTCAGCATTTTGTAAAATGATTCCTGCCTGATTATTGAAAAGCTGCATATAGCTTTGATCGGTTTCATCGAAGCTCGTTTGGAAGCAATCTGGAATATCTTTGCTGTGGCTAGGCAGAGAGTCTAATTCTATGCCAGGTTTCTTTTTATTGAGCAATTGGGTCACTCCAATCAGTTCTCCATCCGGATTGAGAATAGGAACACAAAGTAAGCTATAGATGCGATCGCCACTATGAAGATCAGTTTTTTGAGTGATGTCTAAATCAAAGCGATCGCCGCCATCAAAGGGAATATTTAAGATTTTGCCCGTTGCGGCAACCTGCCCAATTTCCCCTTCTCCGACACGAACTCGAATTTCTTGGCGATCGCCATTTGCCAACAAAATCTCAGCATAGAGTTCATCGGTGGCGCGATCGAGCAGCCAAAGCGTACTGCGATCGGCATTCATCAGTTCCCTAGCCGCCTGCATCACCCGTATCAAAATCTCTTCCGGTTCCAAACTGCTTTGGCTAACCGATCGCGTGGCTGCCATCAACGCGGCGGCAACTCGCTGTCCTCTAGCAGTGGTGTGATAGGAGCAAAAACTTTCCAAAATCATCCGAATCAGAGGCGTGTTTGCAGTAAATTGCTGCCTGTCTTCATCAGTGAAGCCTTGGGGATCGATGCGAGTTGCCAGATCGGTATTGGAGTTATGATCCGGCTTGAGTTTGTTCAGCAGTTGAATCACGCCAATCAGTTTGCCGCGATCGCTCATCAGCGGCATTGCCAGCATGGTGTAAGTCCGATATCCATTACGTCGATCTTGCTCCTTGGCAGTGACGGATCGAGGATCGTCGTAAAAATCGTAGGGAATCAGAATCGCCTGCTGAGACCGGGCAACTTCGCCCACAATACCCTGATCAGCCGAGATGCGAATTTCCAGCGATCGCCCGCCTGATGTTGCATCGCCGGACTCGGACTCTGCCACAATTGACCACAGTTCATTGCGTTCGTCATCCAGCAAAAAGATAGTGCTGCGATCGGCACCCAGCGATTTGCCCAATTTCAACGTAATCGATCGCAGCGTAGTATCCAGAATGTCATCAAAGCCCTGATTATCCATCACCTGGTTCAGCATCGACAAGGTTTGCAGCACCACACTTTGGGGATGGTTTTCTGCCTGATATTTCATGGCGGCAAACTGCTGAGCGTTGTATAGCGCCACGCCCACCTGCGCGTTAAAAATTTGCATGTATCGCTGACTGTTATTGTCAAAGCTTGCCTGAAAGCAGTCTGGAGCTTCGGGCCAACCAGCCGGATCGTAATCAGAAAATTCCCCTTGGCGGCGCTTATTCACCAGTTGGGTTACGCCTAGCAAGGCTCCATCCGGACTCCAAACGGGCATACACAGCAGGCTACAGGTGCGATATCCGGTTTTTTGATCGGTGAGTTTGGCGGTGTCGGAATCGGGATGGTCATAAAGGTCAAAGGGAATGTTGAGCGGTTCACCTGTTTCGGCGACTTTTCCGGCAAACCCTTCGCCAATTTGAATTCGCAATTCTTTGAAGGTGCCATCCTGAAACGGAATGCGCGTCCAAAGCTGATTGCTGGTGCGATCTATTAGCCACAGGGTCGTGCGATCGGCGTTCATCAGTTTTTTTGCCGCTTCCATCACCCGCCCAATAATTTCGTCAGAATCGAGACTGCTTTGAGACACCGATCGCGTCGCTTCCGTGAGTGCTTCCGATGCCTGCAATCGTTGAGTTAGTTTGTAACAGTCTTGACAGCGTGCCAAAATGCGGAGAATAGCGGGGGAATATTCCTCTAGCTGGTGGTGTTCTGATTGGGTGAAGCCGTGGGGATTGACGCGATCGCTTAGGGGCATCGCGATACTGGATATTGAGGTCAGACTGTGCGACGGCGCAGATCGTTTTAGCTTGTTGACCAACTGCACCACCGCAACGACCTTGCGATGATCGTTCATCAACGGCAGCAGCATTTCATTGTAGATGTGGTAGCCGTCGCTCGTTTCCGACTCTTCCCGCATCTCCATCTTTTTGATGTTGGTAATCTGAGCTTCCATACCCTGATTGGCAATAATTTGAATGTCAGGAAAATCGGCTCCTTCATGACGAGCAATGATCGACCAAATATCATTTTTTTCTTCATCAATAAAGAAGATAGTGGTGCGATCGGCACCCAGCAAATCGCCCATTCGCAGCGTAATCGATCCTAAAATTTCGTAGAGAATATCGGCGAAATCTTTGCCTTCCATAACGCTGAGCATGGAGAGCAGCTTTTGTTCCTGGCTGGAAACCACTTGCATGAAGTCTGCTTGCAAATCGGTCAGCGCTTTAATCACCCAACCGTAGTTAAAAACCGTGCTATAAAGCTGGTTGCTAATGCGGATTTTTCCAGCCTGTTTGACGACCAATCCAGAAAGGCACAACTCGATATGTTCGGGAGTGTTGACGGCTTCCACTTCGCCTTGTTTCAAAAGCTGTTGATAAACATCGACAACGCCCCGACTGCGCTGTCCAATTCGGAGTAACCGATCGCGAATCGCTTTGAGGTGGGGTGGTTCATCGGTTGCCTCCCAATTATCAATCAAGCGCGATCGCACAAATTGATCGACCCAAGCGCCTTCTTTTCCGAGGGGAATTGTTGGGTCAGAGGTATGGATTAACTTACACAATTTTTGAGTTAAAAAAGGTTGCCCACCCGTCCATTCTAAGATTGCTTCTAGGACTGTCCAAGGGCGATCAGCTTTATCAATAAGTCCATCGACTAAGGGCTGCGATTCCGAGAGTTTAAAGCCATCTAGTTCAATGGCGCGACCGATGTTGAAGGGAGTTCGATTCTTATCTTGAATCAAGTCTGAAGGAGTGGCAACACCGAGTAATGCGAAAGTCAACTGCTTGTATTCATTGCAGGCGCGAATGAAAGCAAAAAAGTCTTCGGTGCGAAATCCTAAACTCAAAATACTGTCGATTTCATCAATGAAAATTACTACTTTTTCGGACACTGCTGCCAATAGTTCTTGTTCCAAAAATTCGCTCAATCGCTGCACAGGCGGCAGATATTCGCGATCGCGCAGCCAACTTCGCAACTCTACAGGCAGATTAAAACTAGTGACCAATCGCCGCATCAAACCTGCGTACCATTGATCGGGCGTAATCTCTTGACTCCCAATTTTGTTTAGGTCGATCGCCACCCCGACAATGCCTTCCGCCTGCAAGTGATGCAGCGCCCGCACCCGCAAACTCGTTTTGCCCATCTGCCGCGAATTCAACACATAGCAAAACTCTCCTGCTTTTAAGCCTTCATATAAATCGCGATCGGCTTGCCGCACGACATAACTCGGCGCATCGAGGGGGAGGTGTCCGCCGACTTTGTAGGTGAAAGGGGAAGGGGGCATGGGCAAGTTCGATTGTGGAAGGTGGAGTGTAGAGTATGGAATTTTAAGTTATGAATTTTGAGTTTTAAGTTTTGAATTCAAAACTCAAAATTGAGAACTCAAAACTTTTTCCTCTTTTCTCCTACTCTTTTTCTAGGCGATCGCTGAAGTAGCGGCGGTAGAGGTCAAAGCGGGGAGTGACTTCGTTGCCTTGAAGGTGGACTAAGCCCATGCTGTGTAGTTTGAAGGCGAGGATAGAATCTAGTTCCGTGGGTTCGAGGTTCGCAACGACGCGGTTAAAGGCATTGGCGAGTTCGGGATGTTGTTTGAGGTTCCACAGGTGGCGGCGCAGGTGGTCGCCATAGATGCCTGCTTCGGTGGGAGCGGTTTGGATTAGATCGCTGAGGGTGATTGACTGTTGGGCAAGGTGGTAGAGTGCCAGCCGAACGAGGTAGGGATGCCCTCCGGCGATCGCCATCAGTTGCTCAACCTCAGTCTGTTGCCAGTCCAAGCCATGTCGTTGTCCGAGATCTGCTACTTGGCTAGGGTTAAATTCCGATAGCTCAATCGGCAAGCCCACGTTAAAGGGCGATTGATTCACATCTAGGGGAATATAAACTTCGGTGGAATGCACCACGACTAAGCGCAACTTTTCCCACAGGCTGCTGTCATTGCCGCCATATCCTGCCTCTTCATACCAAGCACGCAGTAAGCCAAAGAAATCATCGGCAATTTTGGGATATTGAAAGATGCGATCGACTTCATCCAAGCCCAGCACCAAAGGACTGTCGATTTTGGAAAGGAGGCAATCTTCAAAGTAGAGCGTACAGTTGTCTTTGCTGCCATAGGTATCTGTCCAGTATTGATCGATTTGATGGGGTAGGCGGAGTTTACGGGCGACCTTGCCACAAAACCATTGGAGCAAGGTGCTTAAGCTGGAAAAAATACCCACATCCGCATGTTGAAAGCTCAGCGGCACTGTCTGAAAGCCCTGCTCTCTTGCCTGATAGAGAATTCGCGACATCAGCGACGTTTTTCCCATTTGGCGCGGTGCTTTGATCCGAATCAGGGTTCCTGGCTGCAAGATTTCTCGATAGCACTGGGCTTCGTGGGGCGATCGCTCAATATAAAAGGCAGAGTTGAGACGAACCTGTCCTTGAGGAATTTCGGGGTCGGCAGTGGGAGATGGGGTGGGCAGAAGGGAAGAAATAGAGTTTTGAGTTTTAAGTTTTGAGTTTTGAGGTGAGGGGTGGGCTGGGGGCTGGGGGAAGTGAAGGTCTTGAGGATGGATTGGGCGATCGCCCAGTGTCCAAGACTCGGTGCCATTGACGTACCGAACAATGGCTTGAGCGAGATCAGCCGTATCGATCGAGGTATGCCATTCTCGTTGGGGACTGTCTTTTAGGTAAGCTTGCAAGTCGTGATTCAGCAGCGTGTGGGGTTGACAATTCACTCGAATAGACAATACAGCAGGTTTGCCATTTCTACGAATGCCTTGGAGGTGTTTGGCACGCTCTAGTTCTTCTATCACCATTTCGCTAACAGCCGCTTGCGGTGAAAGTAGCAGTAAAAAGTAATCACACTGCTGGAGGTGATGATCAATTTGTTTGAGCCAATCTTGATTGTTGTAGGGAGTGACAGACGGATGAGTATCGGTCATAAAGGGGATATGTCCAGCCGCAGCGATCGCCTCAAAAAATTCTCGCGCTAAGCTCACATCTGGCTCTTGATGACGATGGCTAATAAAAACTTTTTGAACTGAGCGAACAGCAGGCTGAACTAAAGTAGCCATAGCTGGCGACTGGCTTTGTAATGCTCGTTCCAATGCTCCCCGAAATTGCTTTTTAGTAACTTTTTCGCCGCAGGCATTTGAGAGTTTTCGCCATAATTTATAGCCAACATATTTCTCAACATATTCTGGATTAATCGGATAAATTTCCTCATAGGTTTGTCCATTCCAAGAACCAATAAATACCTCACGTTCTAAGTCAGTCAGATATTTTCCGGTATGAAGATAAAGCAGACTGTCGGCAATTTCTAGAGCTTCTTTAATGTCCATTTTTAGTAACCACTATGGTCACTTTTGGTAGGTGATTTTAACGAAGTAGATAGCACTAATTTGAAAAGGAAGGAGCATTTGCAGTTGATTTCATGCTGCTTAATTCTAGTTGAAACAAAATTTGATACCTTGATCGAGATCACACTGAGTCGATTTTTCTCTGAGTTGCCAGACGGTTAGATCCTGAATGAATAAGCTTTTCCTTCTAGTGCAAGATGTCTTTTATCTTTTAACACAATATCTTGCCAACCATTAAAGGGTGCTTATTACCGTTCAAATAAATATCAATACTGAGATTTTTAGGAGATTTCATGAGGTTCTATTGAATGAATTAAGTAACAACTTTTTATGAGTTTTTGTAATCACTCTAATTGTTGATCAAGATCACTTAAAAACTGAGCTTTTCTGGTTCTCATTTTGTTAAAAATTCGCGAAGCTATTCACAACAAGCATTTACCTTTTAAGGTTTTTACGCATTTATTTTCAGCTTGAGTTGGTTCAATCTGCCAGAGGAACGTCACTATGTTTACCCCCACATTCAATCCAACCGAAACCATGATTCGCTGTGCGATCGCAGAATTACAAAGGAGTTACCGCCAAGCCTATGGTTCAGTCAAGCCACAGGATGCCGATTTGATTGGGCAAGCCGCGATGATCACCCTGACCGCGATCGCCCACACCGATGCCCTGTATCACGATGTGGAACACACTATTTTGGTGACGATGGTGGGGCAAGAAATTTTGCGCGGCAAGCACCTGCTTGAAGGTACGGTAACTCCCTCAGAGTGGACCCATTTTGTGCTTGCCTTGCTGTGTCATGATGTGGGTTATCTCAAGGGCATTTGTCGCAATGACCAACCCGATCAACACTGCTATGCAACGGGTGTTGGAAATGAACAGGTCGCGATCGCGCCGAGTGCAACTGATGCCAGCCTCACACCCTATCATGTCGATCGCAGCCAAAAATTTGTAGCAGAAACCTTTCGTAACTATCATCTGATCCAGGTGGAAACTATCCAGCACATGATTGAGCTAACCCGCTTTCCAATTCCAGATCGGGCAGACTATCAAGACACTGACACCTATCCTGGTTTAGCACGGGCAGCCGATTTGATTGGGCAATTAGCAGACCCGCACTACCTAGAAAAACTACCTGCGCTCTTTCATGAATTTGCCGAAGTTGGAACCAACAAAACGATGGGTTATCAAACGCCGGATGATTTACGGGCAAGTTTTCCTGATTTTTTTCGCACAGTAGTCTATCCTCTAATTCAACCCGCATTGCGCCACCTACAAGCCACCCAGCGCGGACGGCAGATTGTACAAGAGTTGTTCAACAATGTGGCGATCGCTGAACAATCGCACATCTCGCAAGCAAACGACTCATCTCCACAGAACCCAATTTTTGATCAACAGCGCTATCACTATTATTTGCAGGATGAATGTGATCTGTTAGCCGCTGCCCCCTTGTCCATATCTACCTCGGCAAATGAGCCTCTTCTGTCCTAATTTCTGTCTGACAGCGATATTCCTATTCAAGAGAGTCGCTTGGCGAATGGACTCATTTAGCACCTCATCAGTGACATAGGATTGATGAACTATGATTTGTGACTTTTATCGTCAGGTAATTCAACTCTTAAAGACTGAGCCGATCGCCTTGGCAACTATCATTTCCATCAAAGGCTCTGTTCCCCGCGAGATAGGAGCGAAGATGGTGATTTTGGAGAATGGACACACGATTGGCACGATTGGCGGTGGGGCTGGAGAAGCGAAAGTCATTCAACATGCGAGGGTTGTATTATCGACAGGCGATAAGCAATTAGTAGAAATTGATTTGTCGGGTTCTCCGCAACGAGAGACTCAGGGCGTATGTGGTGGCATAATGCAGGTTTTGGTCGATCGCTGGACAGGGGACTGGGCGATCGCCCTTGTCCAGCAGATCCTCACCCATCTCGAAGCCGGACAGCCCGTAACCCTAGTTACTCCGCTCACTGCTGCCCCGCTGCCACACCTGATTACCTCGAACTCCGCACCCCGCACTCCGCACTCCATATTCACCGAAACCCTCCAACCTCCTCCCCTGTTGTTGATTGTCGGCGCGGGACATGTGGGCGAACAGCTTGCCAAAGTTGCAGATTTAATTGGATTTCAAGTTGCCGTGCAAGACGATCGCCCAGAGTGGGCAAACCGCGATCGCTATCCCCAAGCCGCTCACATTTTTAACGAGTCAATCACAGATACTCTGGCGCAACTCACCCACCATTTACATCTGTTTGCCACACTGGTGACTCGCGGCTATCAATGCGATCGCGCTGCCCTCCAAGCGTTGCTCCATCGCGAACTAGCCTGTGACTATATCGGCATGATTGGCAGCCAAAAGCGGGTGAAGCAAGTTTATCAAGCGCTTGCAACAGAGGTCTCTCCAGAAAGACTAGCAACGGTGTATGCGCCAATTGGTTTGGATATCGGCGCGCTCACTCCCGAAGAAATCGCTGTTAGCATTGCCGCAGAACTGATTTTGGTGCGTCGGGGTGGCAGTGGCAAGCCGCTTTCAAAGAAAGTAGGAGTTTTGAGTTTTGAGTTTTGAGTTTTGAGTTTTGAGTTTTGAGTTTTGAGTTTTGAGTTTCAGGAACCTCTGACTCCTATTCCCTATTCCCTATTTCCTATTCTCTGACTCAAAGCATCGATTAGTCGTTGATTTTCTTCAGCAGTACGGACGGCAACTCGGAAATAGCGATCGCCCAGTTCGGGAAAACTCATACAGTCTCGAATCAATATTTGATCGTGTTTTAGTAGGGTTGCTTGCAGTTCCGGTACGCTGCGATCGCTCTGTACCAGGAAGAAATTTGCGGCACTGGTCAGCGGTTGTAAGCCGGGAATCCTAGCAAGTTGGTGTTCAAATTTTGGGCGCATGGTTGCCAGCCAATCCCAAGTCTGTTGCTGGAAGGCGGTATCTTGCAAAACAACACTGCCCACGGCTGCCGCCAGCGAGTTGACCGACCAGGGATCGCGCCACTGCTGCCAGCGCTGAATTCGCTCTGGATGGGCGATCGCGTAGCCTAACCGTAAACCGGGGAGGCTGTAGAACTTGGTTAGCGATCGCAGCACCACCAAATTAGGATACTGCTGCACCCAATCGATCACACTGTGATCCTCGCCGGGGGGCAAAAAATCCATAAAGGCTTCATCCACCACCACCAGTGCAAACTGATCCAGGTAGGGCGCGATCGCCTCTCGTGTCAACAGTTGCCCAGTGGGGTTGTGAGGATTATTAAGCAGCAAACCAGAACGAATGGCGAATGGCGAATGGCGAAGCCAGTCCAAAGGACTTACGGCACTCGGCACTCGGCACTCGGCACTCGGCACTCGAAACTCGTCCAGAGGGCATTCTTCAACGACCGCTCCAAAAGCTTTTAATGCTCGTTGATAGTCGCTAAAGGCAGGAGTGAGGAGGTAAGTTTTGTCTAAGTCTGCGAGTTCTCGACATGCCCAAGTCAGCAGTTCAGCAGAGCCGTTACCCGGTAAAATCCACTCTGGTGGAATGTGGTGAAAGTTGCTGATGGCATGACAAAGCTGGGAATAGGTCGGGTCGGGGTAGGCGTTCACCTCTCCTAATGCGGCTTGAATGGCAGCGATCGCCGATGGGGGAGGACCTAAAGGATTGATGCTAGCCGAAAAGTCAAGAATGGCAGCAGGGGAACAGTGAGCGAGCGATGCAGCCCAAACTAGATTTCCCCCGTGCGATGGACGATAGACAGGCATGGATGCCCCAGCCATATTTTTACTTTTTCTTCCCAACCGGAGCGACTTTTTCCTTAAATAGCTTTCCAGCCGAAAAAGCAGGAACTTTTGTCGCTGGGATGTCCATCTTAGCGCCAGTTTTAGGGTTGCGCCCCTCTCGTGCTTTTCGTTCTCGCGGCTCAAATGAACCAAACCCAACCAATGTCACCTTGTCACCGCTGCCAACGGCTTCAACAATAGCATCTAGCACCGCCGACAGAACGGCATCCGCTTGTTTTTTAGTCACGCTGGCTTTATCAGCCACTGCATCCACTAATTCGCCTTTGTTCATGGGAATTCCTTCTACTACAGGACAAATTGGAAACGGGATCTCATTACAAAAAACCCATTGTTGGAAAGAGTTTTGCCAAAACGCTGAAACTCATACTGACTAAAGTTTTCAATGCCCTATTCTAGGGGCTGCTTCTTAAATCCGCATCCCCAAAACCTTTAAGTTATTTGGCTTTCGGGCGTTTTTTCCAAAATTCCGCATTTTAGGCGTATAAGCCACTCCTATCAAATAGCTCTCCCAATACGGATCAAAGCAACTTCTAAGCGCTTTCATTCCAAGTAACCGCGATCGCCCTGCTTAGTTAAATGCGATCGCTCATCTCTTTTTTCTAAAACAGTCTCAACGCTCGAAAAGCTGAGTAGGCAGAGGCTTTGCCAATAAAACGTGAGCCATTTTTTGGGTAAACGCTGCTTTGAAAGAGACAAAAGTGGGATTTTCAAGCAGACTAAGCCATCGGGCGATCGCGCTAGATTCCGACTCCATCCATAAGCCGAATTTACCAAAAGCATTGTTTTAAAACTTTACGTGCCTGACCCCTGAAACTCGCTTAAATCACCCCTTGCAACCGTTGAACTAGTTGATCGGCTTGCAAAACTCCTTCAATTCGATCCACGGGTTGCCCTTGTTTAAATAGAACCAAGGTGGGCAATGCCTGAATTTGATGTTGAGATGCGATGTGAGGATATTTATCTGTGTCAACTTTGACAATTTTTAGGCGGTCTTTCATTTGAGCATTCACCTGTTCCAAAATCTTCGCCATGATCTGGCAAGGACCACACCACGTCGCATAAAAATCAACCAAAACAGGTAACTCTGATCCTGCAATCATCTCATCAAAGCTCGTAAATTCTTTTTTCGTGGTCATGCTGTTATCCTCTTGCGATCCATCTATATATAAGATAGAAATTTGTTTTGTCTAAGGCTTCATCTCCAAGGCAACAATAAAGGCTAGAGGCTTAATTTCCTCACTTTCTTCCCAATTTCTTATCTTTCGCCTTTTCCCTTTCGCCTTTTCCTTTATGATCATTGGGCGATTAGTTTAGCCTCGGTTTGAATGTGGGCGTTGGGAGAAATAATAATGGAAGCACTGCCAGAAGGGTTACAGCGGTTAAAAGGAAAAGTGGCGATCGTCACAGGAGCCTCACGCGGAATTGGGCGGGCTACGGCGCTGGCATTGGCAAGTGAGGGAGCCAGTGTGGTGGTGAACTATGCTAATTCTAAAGAGGCTGCTGAGCAGGTTGTGGCGGATATTATAGGTTTGGGCAGTCCAGCGATCGCCCTGCCTGCCGACGTGTCCAAAGCTGATCAGGTAGACGGCTTGATTACTGCGGTCATGGAAAAATTTGGGCGAGTTGATGTGCTGGTCAACAATGCTGGCATTACCCGCGACACGTTGCTATTGCGAATGAAATTAGAAGACTGGCAAGCGGTGATTGATCTCAACCTCACAGGCGTGTTTCTCTGTACTCGTGCGGTGAGTAAAATCATGCTGAAACAAAAATCAGGGCGCATGATTAACATCACTTCGGTTGCGGGACAAATGGGCAATCCGGGGCAGGCAAACTATAGCGCCGCTAAAGCAGGCGTGATCGGATTTACAAAAACGGTGGCAAAAGAACTGGCAAGCCGGGGGATTACCGTGAATGCAGTGGCTCCAGGTTTCATCACCACAGACATGACTGCGGACGTAAAGTCGGACGAGATTTTGAAATTCATCCCGCTGAATCGCTATGGACAAGCCGAAGAAGTGGCGGGGATGATTCGCTTTTTAGCCGCCGATCCCGCCGCTGCTTACATTACCGGACAAGTGATGAATGTGGATGGCGGTATGGTGATGGCGTAAAAGTAATCTTTTCTTTAAGTAGGTCTGATGGATTCATTGTTGCAGTTGGCGCTGGCATTGGGATTAATGGCGATCGCGATCGCTCTTTCCGCCTGGCAAAAGCTGGGTTTAGAGTGGAATCTGGCATTGGCAACGGGGCGCAGTGTGCTGCAACTGGTCGTGTTGGGTTATGCGATCGCCATTGCCTTTGAAGTCAACAATCCCTGGTTTGGACTTTGTGTTGTGGGTGTCATGCTTGTGGTCACTGCGATCGTCACCCGCAACCGCATTAGCCAAAAGATTCCTTATTTAGTGCCAATCGTGGCAGCATCGCTGTTCATTGGGGTTGCGTTAACCCTGGTTTATACCAGTTTGTTCGTCATCCAACCGCGCAGTTGGCTTGATCCGCGATACTTGATTCCGCTAACAGGCATCATTCTAGGAAATGCCATGAATGGAGCCGCGATCGCCGGAGAACGATTGGTCAATTCCCTCAACGCGAACCCGCTGGAAATTGAAACGCACCTGAGTTTGGGTGCAACACCAGAGCAGGCGATCGCCTCATACCGTCGCGATGCCATCCGTGCTGGTCTGCTTCCCACCATTAATACTGCCACGATCATTGGGCTGTCCACTGTCCCTACCTTTATGGCGGCTCAACTCCTTGGCGGCGTTCCTCCCCTAACCGCCACGGCTTATCAAATTGTGGTGCTGTTTATGATCATTCTTGCCACGCTCATGATCATTCTGCTGATCACTTGGGGCATCTGCCGCCAACATTTCACTAAAGACGCGCAGTTAACCTAAGTTTGCCAGTTTGTTGACCAGAAAATTAGAGCAATTTGTCAAAAAACCTTGGGATTAGTTAAATCACTACCAATGTAGTGTGAGCTTTCCTTTACAATGTGTGGGAATTTCCTGGACTGTTTGACTATGCCGCGCCGTAATGATCTCCACAAAATTCTGCTGATTGGCTCTGGTCCAATTGTGATTGGGCAAGCCTGCGAGTTTGACTACTCCGGCACTCAAGCGTGTAAAGCGCTGCGAGATGAAGGCTATGAAGTGGTGTTGGTCAACTCCAACCCCGCCACAATCATGACTGACCCAGATACGGCAGACCGCACCTACATTGAGCCATTAACCCCAGAAATTGTGGAGAAGATTATTGAAAAAGAGCGTCCTGATGCACTATTGCCCACGATGGGCGGACAAACGGCGCTCAACTTGGCAGTGGCATTGGCAAAGAGCGGCGCGTTAGAAAAATATAACGTGGAACTGATCGGGGCAAAACTACCCGCGATCGAAATGGCGGAAGATCGCAAGCTATTTAAAGAAGCAATGGCGCGAATTGAGGTGCCCGTTTGTCCGTCGGGTTTAGCAACCACGCTAGAAGAATCGCGTGAAATTGGTCGCCAAATTGGCAGCTATCCGCTGATTATTCGTCCAGCTTTTACCATGGGTGGTACGGGTGGCGGCATTGCGTATAACCAGGAAGAATTTGAGGAGATTGCCACATCGGGGATTGATGCCAGTCCGGTATCTCAAATTTTGATTGAGAAATCTTTACTTGGCTGGAAAGAGTATGAGCTAGAGGTGATGCGGGATTTGGCAGATAACGTGGTGATTATTTGCTCGATCGAAAACTTAGATCCAATGGGGGTTCACACGGGCGATTCGATTACAGTTGCGCCTGCCCAAACCTTGACTGACAAGGAATATCAGCGGTTGCGCGATGCCTCGATCAAAATCATTCGGGAGATTGGCGTAGAAACAGGCGGTTCCAATATTCAGTTTGCGGTCAATCCCGATACGGGCGATTTTATCGTGATTGAGATGAATCCGCGTGTGTCTCGCAGTTCGGCGCTGGCATCGAAGGCAACGGGGTTCCCGATCGCCAAAATTGCCGCAAAACTAGCGGTGGGCTACTCCTTAGATGAAATTCCCAATGACATCACCAAGAAAACGCCTGCTAGCTTTGAACCCTCGATCGATTATGTCGTCACCAAAATTCCTCGCTTTGCCTTTGAAAAATTTCCCGATGCCACACCGACTTTAACCACACAGATGAAATCCGTGGGTGAAGCGATGGCGATCGGGCGTACGTTTCAAGAGTCGTTTCAAAAGGCACTGCGATCGCTGGAGACGGGTCGTGCGGGGTGGGGCTGCGACAAGCCAGAAAAAGTGCCTAGTTTGGAACACATTCGAGCCGGACTCAGAACGCCTCATCCAGACCGAATCTTTACGGTGCGCCACGCCTTTTTGATGGGCATGACCGGGGAAGAAATCTATGAGCTAAGCGCGATCGATCCCTGGTTTTTGGATAAGCTACAGGCGCTATTAGAAACCGAGAAATTTCTCAAGCGGACTGCGCTCAAAAGTTTAACCAAAGAGCAACTGTTGGATGTGAAACGGCAAGGTTTTAGCGATCGCCAAATTGCCTTTGCCACCAAAACTACCGAAGACGAAGTACGCGCTTATCGTAAGAGCCTGAGCGTGATTCCCGTTTATAAAACTGTGGATACCTGCGCGGCTGAGTTTGAAGCCTTGACTCCTTACTATTACTCTACTTATGAAGAGGAGAACGAAATTCTACCCTCTACGAAACGTAAAGTGATTATCCTAGGCGGCGGTCCAAACCGGATTGGTCAAGGCATTGAGTTTGACTATTGCTGCTGTCATGCCTCTTTTTCGCTGCAAGAAGATGGCTTTGAAACCATTATGGTCAACTCCAATCCTGAAACTGTTTCCACCGATTATGACACCAGCGATCGCCTTTACTTTGAGCCGCTGACTAAAGAAGATGTGCTGAACATCATTGAAGCCGAAAATCCCGAAGGCATCATCATTCAGTTTGGCGGACAAACTCCGCTGAAATTGGCGCTGCCGCTGCAAAAATATTTGGAATCTATCGGAGCGGATCACGATGCATCCCTCCCTGAAACCAAAATTTGGGGAACTTCGCCCGACTCGATCGATGTGGCAGAAGACCGGGAGCGTTTTGAAAAAATTCTGCGCCAGCTTGAGATTCGCCAACCAGATAATGGGCTTGCCCGCAGCACTGAAGAAGCGCTGGCTGTGGCTCGTCGAATTAATTATCCCGTCGTGGTGCGCCCTAGCTATGTGTTAGGCGGTCGTGCGATGGAGATCGTCTACTCTGATGCCGAACTGAAACACTATATGACTTATGCAGTGCAGGTGGAGCCGGATCACCCGATTTTGATTGACCAATACCTAGAAAACGCGATCGAGGTTGATGTGGACGCGATCGCCGATGCCACCGGAAATGTCGTGATTGGCGGCATCATGGAACACATTGAGCAAGCCGGGATTCACTCTGGCGACTCTGCCTGTTCTTTGCCCTCTGTTTCTCTTAGCCCTGCGGTACTGGAGCAAATTCGCACTTGGACGATCGCCCTAGCAAAAGCGCTGAAGGTGATTGGGCTAATGAATATTCAGTTTGCTTGCCAAGGCGAAACGGTTTTCATCCTAGAAGCAAATCCGCGCGCATCGCGAACCGTGCCTTTTGTCTCGAAAGCGATTGGGGTGCCCTTAGCAAAAATGGCTGCCCGAATTATGTCTGGCAAAACACTCGCAGAACTCAACTACACCCAAGAAGTGATTCCGAGCCACATTTCAGTCAAGGAAGCGGTGTTGCCCTTTGAAAAATTCTCTGGCACCGACCCCATTTTAGGACCAGAAATGCGCTCAACGGGGGAAGTGATGGGCATTGATGCAGATTTTGGCACCGCTTACGCCAAAGCAGAACTGGCTGCCGGTCAGCGACTCCCATTGAAGGGCACGGTATTTGTATCGATGAGCGATCGCGACAAAAATGCAGTAGTGCCAATTGTCAAAGATCTAATCAGTTTAGGATTTCATATCGTCGCTACCGAAGGCACTCGACGGGTACTCATGGAGCATGGATTAGCCGTTGACCTCGTGTTTAAGCTACATGAAGGACGACCTAACATTGTGGATTGGATTAAAAACGGGCAAATTCAATTGATCATGAATATTCCCACTGGCGAAGAGGCTAGAGCCGATGGTCGCACCATTCGTCGCACTGCGCTTACTTATAAAATTCCGATTGTTACGACGATGGCAGGAGCGAAAGCAACCACGGCTGCAATTCAATCGTTACAATCTCAACCCCTCTCAGTTAAAGCGTTGCAAGAATATCTTCGCAAAGATTGACGATCGCGCTAGGATAAGTATCCACTTCTAAGTCGGTTTTCTCATTTTGCACATCTCTCTCAGGAGTCCCACCGAGATCTATTCAAAGGATGAGGTAAAACTGCTGATAGTCATAGACTATTGAAGCAACTCTAAACTGACTCAAGTAGCAGCAAATCAGAGTAACTGCTAACGGGAAGCATAAACCTACCTGAGAGAAGATTGATTTTTATGAAGGCTTGGTTGCGATCGCCGAATGTAATATAAACACCCCGAAATACATGGCTGCAAGTTGGCATATTTTGTTGCCCAGGATGCATTTATAAGAGAGGATTGCGGGTAATCTTTCTACATAGCTGCTGCACTTTGTTTTCTTAGATTTTTATTTAAATTAAAAACTATCTCTCATTTGGTAGAAGAATGTTGCTCAGAAAAGATACAATAGTTAATATACTCAATTACAAAACTGCTTAAATTTTATGGAAACTTTATCTACTCTCGCTTTCAACTCTGCTTTGGAATTGACTGTAACTGCTTTAATCCTAATCTCTTTGCGTATGTTGGCAAATCGACAGTCCGCCCCGATCGCGATTCCTATTCCCATTCGATCTAACCAAAAATAGATGTCATATAAAGAGATGTCTTATGGCGATTTGCTTTGCCAAACCACCTGTTGTTGAGCGGGGTGCCATTTGGCACCTGTTCTTCCTAGTGGGTCTTGTCGCTCCCATGATTCAGTTCCTATCTACTCTTCTCATCCGTTTCAGGTAGCGTTATGAAAACCGCTCAGACATCATCTGACTTAGTCCGCACTTACTTACGAGAAATCGGTCGTGTTCCTCTGTTAACTCATGAACAGGAAGTTGTGTTGGGTAAGCAAGTACAACGTTTAGTCGCATTGCACGGCATTAAAGAAGCCTTAGCCATTCGTTTGGAATGCGAACCTACTGTGGTGGAGTGGGCGCAGGAAGCGAACTTACCTGAAGCAGAGCTTAAACAGGCGATCGCGGAGGGTGAAGCTGCCAAACGTAAAATGGTAGAAGCCAATCTTCGGCTCGTGGTTTCGGTTGCCAAAAAATACACGAAGCGGAATGTGGACTTACTGGATCTGATTCAGGAAGGCACAATTGGGATGCAGCGTGGGGTTGAAAAGTTTGATCCGACCAAAGGCTATCGGTTCTCAACCTATGCCTATTGGTGGATTCGGCAGGCAATTACCCGCGCGATCGCTGAAAAAGGGCGCACCATTCGCTTACCAATTCACATCACCGAAAAACTCAACAAGATCAAAAAAGCTCAGCGTCAGTTATCTCAGCAGTTAGGCAGAGCAGCGACCGCCACTGAACTCGCCACTGAGTTAGAGCTAACTCCGAAGCAAGTCCGTGATTATTTGGAGCAAGCCCGTGTCCCTTTATCGCTAGATTTGAGAGTGGGCGACAACCAAGATACCGAACTAGGTGAGTTGCTGGAAGATACAGGCGCATCCCCTGAAGAATTTACGCTTCAGGCTTCTTTACGAATGGATTTGGAGCGCTTAATGTCGGATTTGACTCCCCAACAGCGTCAAGTGCTAACAATGCGCTTTGGTCTAGAAGATGGTCAGGCATTGACTCTGGCGAAAATTGGTGACTATCTCAACATTAGCCGTGAGCGAGTTCGTCAGATTGAACGGGAAGCCTTAAGTAAGCTACGCAAGCGCAAAGCCACAATTGGAGAGTACTTAGCCAGCTAACACTTAAATTCAGTTCGTTTAAGCAAAACCTAATTTATAGAAAAGGGATGACTGGTGTCATCCTTTTTTTCATTCCCAAAGTCTACGTCTTGCTGCACCATTGAGTTTTTCGTGAGTCTCTTGCAATAAGGCGGGAATATTCAGAGCTTCTGGACAGCGGGGAAGGCAGTCACCACAGGTTGTACAGCGATTTCCTTTATTGCCAGGAAACCAATGTCCGGCGTTTTCAAACATGCGATAGCGATATTCTCCATATCGAGTCATGTCGTAGGCGGTGGCTAAATTTCGCAGTCGCAATACTTCCGGAATATGAATTCCTTCCGGGCAAGGCAAGCACTCATAGCACTGACTACAGCGATCGCTCCCCAATACCATTTCTTGTTGTCTGTGCAATCGCTCCAGTATTTCTAACTCCATCACTGATAGCTCTCCATCCTGATCCGCCAGCGCTAAGGGCAGATCCAGTTCTGCCGGGTTCGCCGCCCCAACGCTGAGGGTTGTGATTCGCGGATCGCTGAGCAAAAAGCGATAATTTAGCGCCAAAGGTGACATAGGTTGACACAGAGCTTCCAGCATTGGAGATGGCGTGTAGAGTAAGCCGCCTTTATCAGCAGGAGAAATGATAAAAACGCCCATATCTTTTTGTTGGGCGAGGTCAAGCGCGGCATGATTGCGCTGAAAAAAGAGCGTGTAGTGCAGGTTAATGAACTTGAACTGATCCGTGGCGATCGCCTGCAAAATCAATTCTAAAAACCCATGGGTTGAAAAGCCAATGTGCTTCACCCGTCCATCATCCAACGCTTTTCGGACTGCTTTCATACAGCCATTAGAGGCAGTGACCCAAGCCAAATGTTCCTCCGTGTTTAAGCCGTGAATTGCCAGAGCATCCAGGTAATCCACGCCCAAGCGCTCTAGAGACTGGTCAATTGTGCGCTCCATATCATCAGCACTTGCAGTCGGCGGAATTTTGCTAGTCAGGTAAAGCTGAGTGCGAGGTATGGATAAGCTAGATCGCAACGCTGCCCCCAAGTATTGTTCGCTTGCTCCATAGCCCGTGGCGGTTTCCAGATGATTGATGCCCAGCGCGATCGCTCGCTGCACGGTTTGGATTGCCGCTGATTCTGACGCTAAGCGCATCGTTCCCAACGAAAAAACGGATAAGGGCAAATCGGTTTTGCCAAATCGGCGATAGCGCATGGCTTTACTGGTGGTTTATATAAGGGTGCTGAACTATTCTGAGGAATTTGGATTTAGGCATGAACCTTGGAACACCCTTTAGAATAGATAAATCGCAAATTAACGTGTTGTAAACTTCTATGTCAATTTCGGGAATTCTGTTTGCTTTGCCAGCGATCGCAGTTCTGGCGCTTCTGATCATTGTTCATGAACTGGGGCACTTTATGGCAGCCCGTCTCCAGGGAATTTACGCGAACAAGTTTTCCATTGGGTTTGGTCCTGTTTTGTGGAAGTATCAAGGACCTGAAACCGAATATGCCCTGCGCGCGTTTCCCCTGGGTGGATTTGTTGGCTTTCCAGAAGAAGACCCGGAAGAAAACACGATTGATCCAAAAGATCCCAATTTGCTGAAGAACCGTCCTATTTTGGATCGGGCGATCGTCATGAGTGCTGGCGTGATTGCTAACCTCATATTTGCGTATTTCGTTTTGGTGTTGCAGATGGCAACCGTAGGCGCACCTCAAGCTGAGAAACCAGGGGTTTTGGTGTCGCGCATTGTGGCAGAAGTGACCGCAGCCAGTCCTAACGTCGCTGATTTGGGCATCAAAGTTGGAGATACGGTCTTTTTCGATCAGAAGTTTGATTACACCTATAATGCGTCAGCGAATACTGCCAATTTAGTCGTCAAGCCTTCTGAGCAAACGGTGCAACTCCCGGTTCAACATAAAAGTGAGGGCAGTAAGCCAGAATTAGCCAAGATAGCCTTACCTCAAGATGCCGCCGTCTCGATTGAGTTAAAGCCTACAGCAGCGATGCGCTATGGTCTGAAGCCAGGGGACGTGATTGTCTCAGCCAATGGGCGCACCTTTGGTCAAGCGGTAGACGAACAAGGAATGCTGCGAAAAATTATTGAAGTCAATCCAGGTAAGCCGATTGATTTATCCGTGCAGCGTGGCGACCAACTGTTAACGGTAGCCGTCACTCCAGAGGCGATCGCGTCGGGTGAGGGTCGAATTGGGGCTGGACTGGATGCCAACGGGACTCTAGCACGAAAGCGGGTGGGCGGCTTGACCGTGTTTAGTGCCGCTGCCAATGAATTCCAAAAAATTGTTTACGACACAATCGCAGGCTTTGGCATGTTGGTCAGCCGCTTTAATACGGTGGCAAGTCAGGTCGCAGGACCCGTGGCGATCGTGGCAGCAGGCTCTCGCATTACCCAATCTGACGCAGCCAATCTGTTTTACTTTGCCGCTTTAATTAGCGTGAACTTGGCGATCATCAACATTTTGCCACTACCTGCTTTGGATGGCGGACACTTGGCGTTTCTCTTGTTAGAAGGGTTGCGCGGTAAGCCTGTTCCCAGCAAAATTCAAGATGGCGTAATGCAAACTGGATTAATGTTGCTCTTGGGCTTAGGTATTTTCTTGATCATTCGCGATACCGCAAACCTAATTCCTCAGTAACCATTAAAGAGTGAACATTAAGGCTCGGAAACTTTCAACTAAGCAACGGGCGCTGGAGATTTTACGACGGATCAAAGCACTCTATCCCGATGCAACCTGTTCGTTAGATTATGAAACGCCCGTTCAGTTGTTGATTGCAACAATTTTGTCTGCTCAATGCACCGATGAACGGGTGAATAAGGTGACTCCCGAACTCTTTCGGCGCTATCCCGATGCTGCCGCGATCGCTGCTGCTGAATTGGACGACATCATCACTTTGGTCAAGTCCACGGGCTTTTTTCGGAATAAAGCGAAAAATATTCAAGGTGCTTGTCGCTTGATCATGACTGAGTTTGGCGGTGAAGTGCCCCAGACAATGGCAGAATTGCTGCGGCTGCCAGGAGTTGCCCGAAAAACCGCCAATGTGGTGCTAGCAAATGCTTTTGGTATCCATATGGGCGTGACGGTGGATACTCACGTCAAACGTTTAAGCTATCGGCTGGGTTTGACAAAACATCTTGATCCGGTTCGCGTCGAGCAAGATCTGATCAAGCTGTTGCCGCGCCCCGATTGGGAAAACTGGTCAATTCGGCTGATCTATCATGGTCGCGCGGTTTGTAATGCCCGTAAACCTGCCTGCGATCTCTGCCTGCTTGCCGATCTGTGTCCGTCTGCCTTCAATCCCGCTGCCCACAGTCCCGCAAAGAAATTGAGCAAAACGAGCATTCAAGATACCGCAGCTTCCAAAAAACCTTCTGAAAAACTTCTCAAATCAGTAGCGTTAGAAGGTGATAGTCAGGTAACATGAAAGACTGTGTTATTCGGAAAAGTGTTGGGATGATCCATGGCTAAGAAAAGCATGATTGAGCGCGAGAAAAAGCGCACGAGACTAATCGCAAAATACGCCGCCAAGAGAGCAGAGCTAAAAGAGCAATTTGCAGCGGCACCCAATCAGCAAGCAAAGTTGATTATCCACCGTCAAATCCAGCAGCTTCCCCGCAATAGCGCTCCCACCCGTCACCGCAATCGCTGCTGGGCAACCGGTCGTCCCAGAGGGTACTACAGCGACTTTGGCTTGTCTCGTCATGTGTTCCGAGAAATGGCACACCAAGGGCTGCTTCCTGGTGTGGTTAAATCCAGTTGGTAGTTTAGACTTTTCAATAATTTGCAATGATGGCGTTAGAGATAACTTGTGAATCTCTAACGCTTTTTGCTAGCTAATTACAAAGGACTGTGCAGTAATTAGAAGCTTTTGTGCGATCGCCCCTACACATAGGATATTCAGGAAGTTTCGGGCTAATGCGTAGGAAATATACGGAAACTTTCCTGATAATTCTTCTACTGAGGGTAATATACGGAAACAATCCAATGATTTAATAGTTAGGCTGAAATTCGTTCTGGATACAGCTAGGATACATAGAGTAAGTTTTGAGGGATCGCAAAATGCAAAGTCAGAATGTAGATCTGATCCGAACCCTCTTCCTAAGTCGCCTAGAGACTCTTGAGCATCTCTTGAAGTCGGCTCAGGCTTATTTTGGTGATGAGTCGTTCCTTCAAAAGCGTATTGCTGCTGATATGTTTCCCTTCGGTACACAGATTGCTTTCACTTGCAATCAACCACGCAACTTTGCTCTCTGGTGTGATGATCAACCTGCGAATAATCTAGATCCAGATGTTATATCTCTCGTACAGACATACGGGCATATAGCAGATACTAGGGAACTGCTTTTGGGTATTAACGTTGAAGGTACAAAGCTAGTTGAGGTGACGCGCATTGACTTGGGACAGAGCCTCTACGTCGAGTTGTCTGGTAATGCCTATGTAAATGAATTTCTAATTCCAAACTTTTACTTCCATATGGTCACGGCTTATGACATTCTTCGTATGGCTGGTGTACCAATTGGAAAACGAGATTATATGATGCACTTGGTGCCATTGATAAGAAAGGAATGAAGCCTAACAACCCGGTTGGAGCGGACTGTTGAGAGATCTTGGTGGTATTGAAAAGGTTACTTACAGCCGCTGATTGGGAACGTTAGGCTGCTCTCGCGAGGGGGCGCAAAGTGTCGGAGTTACTTCGTTCCCCTAGCTGAGTTTGAGAGATCCGTGTTTTGTCGCTAGGCGTTGAAGTTGTTGCTTCCATTTCGTCAGAGTTTAAGCGATCGATTTGGGTGCGCGGATAGCGGTAGGTCGATCGCGAAGTCGCAGCCTAAGGTGTTGCTGAATGCAAGCATGATTTGCCCTCATCCCCAACCCTTCTCCCAGCGGGAGAAGGGAGCTAGAAGTCTTGTTCCCTCTCCCGCTGGAGAGGGCTAGGGTGAGGGCGAATTTTGATATTCATACCTCGATTCAGCAACGCCCAGCCTAACAACCCGGTTGGAGCGGATTGATAGAGTTGGTCGGTGTGGTAGCAGAGGTTATTGACAACCGCTCATCTTCACCGTTATACGTAACCGATACGCCAATTGAGTCCCTTGAGATTGTCTGGTTGCGATCTCACTTTTGAAAGGGCAGTATGCAGTAGGGAGTGTGGAGGTTAAAATTTTGCGGTCATGAATATTCAACGTAGAGTATTTAAGATGATCTACTATAGCAATCCTTAATGATTCATGAATTTTGGGATCCCCTTTCAATCCTGGAATGCTTATCGGTCAACGGTTTCGGTCGTTAGATTTTTTACAAATGATTTAGGACTGCTATATAAGTCTGATCACAAGTTCGCAACACCAAAGAGCGAGAATAGGAGTTTCAAATATGGCTTTAGATCAACTCGAGGCATTTTTAAAGAAAATGCAGTCTGAACCTGCACTTAAAAATGAGGTGCTTGCTTCATCAACAGCAGATGAAGTTGCACAAATAGCACTAAAGCTTGGTTTTGAATTTTCAGGGGATGAATTATTGAGAATGTCAGGTAAGAAAGTTGGCAGGGT
Organism: Sivoneniella epilithica UHCC 1019; assembly: GCF_040830845.1. Classification (NCBI taxonomy): domain Bacteria; kingdom Bacillati; phylum Cyanobacteriota; class Cyanophyceae; order Leptolyngbyales; family Leptolyngbyaceae; genus Sivoneniella; species Sivoneniella epilithica. The sequence continues at coordinate 17,450 of NZ_JBFPDP010000025.1, read as the reverse complement.
TACTGTTAAAAGAAAGGATCTTCCTGGAGAGTACTGGGGGAATTGAGCGATCGCAACGGGCGTACTTACGAGTCTTTAGGGTTGCGCCCAGAGCAAATTATGGTTCTGCATTTTGAGCCAGCACCACCCAATGCAAAGGCTGAAATGGTTACAGCGTCAGCGTGAATTATTAGACAAAGTATTCTTGAGATTAAGCGATCGCTCTTTCTGTTATGGTACAGAGGTTATCTGCTAGGCTGCTTCATAAGCTTGTAATGAAGGCTGCTAGAGTCATGAGTTGAAACATGAGCGAACAGTATTTAGCAGATTTTAGTTTGTGGATTAACCAAACAGCCCAACTGCTGCGGGAGAGTCGTTGGCATGAGATTGATGTACCGCATTTGATTGAAGAGGTTGAGGATTTGGGCAAGAGTGAACGACGAGGGATTGCCAGTCAGCTAACTCGTCTTTTACTGCATTTGCTCAAGTGGCAATATCAACCTCAGCGCCGCTCAGATAGTTGGCTGGATTCCATCACCGATGCGCGTACTCAGATTGAATTAGCTATTGAGGATAGTCCTAGCCTGAAATATTACCCCGCCGAGCAGCTTGAAGAGAGTTATCAACGATCGCGTCGTCAAGCGGCTAAGCAAACCAGTATGGAAATTTTGATGTTTCCAGAGGTATGTCCATATCCTCTAGAGCTAGTATTGGCGGAAGATTGGTTGCCGGAGAGCTAGCAACCCACTGTAGCGAAAGGACAAAAGCTCCTAGCAAAAACTCGCTCTTAGCGATCGCTCCCCAAAAAATCTGTTCAAGGATTAATCCAAGAAAGCGACTGGGAGAGATTTTGGCTACCTTCCCAGTCGCTTCTTTAGTAAAAGTTCAGCGTTTATCTTTAACGGGTTTTGAGGTTGGGTTGATAATACACGCCAGAGCCTTCATCCGGGACAAACTGACACTCTTTTTGGGAGCGGAAAAAGCTTTTCCAGATTGGCTGATCGGATTTGCGGTAATAATCGCCTAGGATAGGTTTGATGGCTTCCGTTGCTGTTTTCAAGTGGTAGTGGGGCATGTTTAAGAAGATATGGTGCGCCACATGGGTGCCAATGTCGTGGTGAATGGAGTTAATGAACCCATAATCGCGATCGATGGTGGAAAGGGCACCTTTAAGGAAATGCCAGTCGTCACCACGATACCAAGGAATATCGGATTCGGTGTGGTGCAGGAAGGTGACCAGATCTAGCCACATGACAAACACGACATAGGGCATCACGTAGTACTGAATTAAAACTAGCCAGCCAAACGTGTAGGTGAGCCAGCCTAAAAAAAACACCATGCCTAGGATGGCTGCGGTGCTGGTTAACACATCCCATTTTTCTGAGGGACGAAATAGGGAACTGCCGGGTAAAAAGTGGGAGCCGCCTTCCCGATCGGGCGATCGCCGAAACAGGTAGATCGGATAAGCGATTAGCGGCAAGTTAAACCGAAACAGCTTTTCGTACCAGGTCATCTGCTCATAGGTCGATTGTGAAGTGGGATACCAGCTTTCGTCAGTATCAATGTTGCCTGTGTTGGCGTGGTGGGTGCGGTGACTAATGCGCCAGCCGTGATAGGGCACCAAAATTGGTGTGTGGGCAAGGTGTCCAATGAAGCTATTGAGCCATTTGATTTTAGAAAAAGATCCATGTCCGCAATCGTGCCCAACGACGAACAGCGCCCAAAATAGGGTGCCTTGCATGAGCCAAAAGAACGGAAAGAAAAACCAGGAATCGAGATGATAGGCGATCGCGTATAGTCCTGCAATCATGCCAATATCCAGAAAAAAGTAAGCGAGGGATTTGCTAATAGACGGTTCAAAACAGTAAGCCGGAATCGCAACTTTTAAGTCTTGAAGCGTAAATGGCAAATCGGGAGTGCGAGAAGTAGAGACTTTAGAAGGCGCTGGAGCAAGAACAGAATTTGATTGCACGTAGTTTCCAATATGTCTGAATGGGTAGCCTATGCCGAGTCACTAGTGATTAGCAGCACAAAATGTAGGCGGAGTCATCTTACCTTCTTTATGATGCCAAATGTTACGGGATCGTTACTGAAATCTTCAAGCTATTCTTTCGGTAACAATTTGCCAATGGTGCGATTTTGGGCGGTGAAGGTGGTTTTGGCAACCCGTTGAATATCGATCGCGCTAATGGCAGCAATCCGATCCGGTTCCTTAAACAAGTTCCGCCAGCTATCTGTTTTCACGTCATATTCCAATAGCGCTTGCGCCATACCCATGTTTGAGTTGAGCGATCGCAGCAATCCGGCTCGTGCCTGAGTTTTGACGCGCTCCAGTTCCTCAGCAGAAACCAGTTCAGTTTTCAGGCGATCGATTTCACTGCGAAGGGATGCTGCCACCTCATCCACCGTGTGTCCCGGAGCCGTCAGCGCATAGAACAGCATCAGGCTAGGAAATTTGTTGCCCGGAAATCCTGTAAACCCTTGGGCAGTCAAGGCAATTTGCTGCTGTTCGACTAGGGTTTTATACAGGCGGGAAGTCCGCCCACTGCTAAGAATGCTGCCAATCATGTCATAAATCACATAGTCTGGATCGCGGAATGCAGGCGCATGATAGCCTTCCAGATACCAAGGCTGAGACTTGAGGTTGATAGTGACTTCACGAGTCGCAGTTTGAGGTGGCTCTACTACAGTGACTTGAGGCGGCTTGGGCTGAGCTTTATAGCGCCCAAAATAGGTGGTTGCCAATCGCTTCACTTCGGCTGGATTGACATCACCGACGATCGCGATCGTCAAATTATTGGGCACATAATATTGGTCAAAAAACTGGGTGACATCTTGCCGAGTTAAGCCACGAATATCTTTGTTATAGCCAATCACCGGGCGCTGGTAAGGATGCTTTTTGAACGCTGTTCCTAAAAAAGCTTCGACCATTTGCCCAATCGGAGAATTGTCGGTACGAAGGCGGCGCTCTTCTAGAATGACGTTTTGTTCTTTGTAAAATTCACGAAAGACCGGATCTAAAAACCGCTCTGATTCTAAAGACATCCACAGTTCCAGCTTGTTAGATGGAAAACTAAATAAGTAGCGAGTAGCATCGGTGGACGTGTTTGCATTTAGCCCAACACCGCCTGCCTGCTCGACAATCCGCCCCATTTCGTTTTGCTTCACCAGTTTGACTGCTTCCGCTTCAACTTTGGCAAATTCTGCTTTGAGGGTTTGGGCTGTTTGCGTCTCACTTTTGGCAGTCGCCGTCTGGATTTGCTCTGAAAGTTGATCGAGTTTGTCTAATAAAGGTTTTTCGGCGATCGCGTCTGTGGTGCCGATTCGACTTGTGCCTTTGAAAGCGAGATGTTCTAGAAAATGGGCAACACCAGTTTTACCATCGGGTTCATCTGCGCCGCCCACATCAGCATAGGTGACGAAAGAAACAACGGGGGCTTGATGTCGTTCTAGCACCAAAAATTTCATGCCATTTGCCAAGCGAAACTCGGTTACTTTTTGAATCACGCGATCGAGATAAGGCTGAATCGAAGCAGCCGTAGAATTTGCAGCCGGAGTTTCGGTCAGCGCGATCGCCGGTTTGGGTGCGATTCCCCAATTCAAAAAGCCCACTAATAATAGGATGCAGCAATGACGCACTAGCCGAAGGTGGGACGAGGCAAGGGAAGCCCAACGCGATCGCAACAATAAACTCATAGTTACACTCAACAATGGCACTGCTTCAGAATAGCGAACTCTTCCATCTTAATGAAGACTAAAACGGAGAACTTATTCGGACTCGTTGACAGTCTCACCAAAAGCTTATCCTTGGAAATTTCAGTTTCTTCTGGTTTTCAGCCCCATGCTGCGTAAAGGTATGAATCCCGTGGCTTGTCGTATTAAAGTGTACAGATCGGTGGAGTGAGGATTTTTAGTGACTATGCAAATTCGGCGATCGCAAAAGCGATGGATATGGGCAGCTTTTGGGACTGGAATACCATTAGCCATCTACTTTTTTAGTCAGGTGCTAGTGCTTTGCAACGAAGCTGTGCTAGTGGATCTAGTGCGCCAGCAGGGACAATATGCCCCCTTTTTCTTTGTGCTATTGTTTACGGTAGCCACCAGCTTAGGATTTCCTGGTAATGTGATGTCCCTGGTTGGCGGGGCAGTTTTTGGACTAGTTTGGGGAACAGTCTGGTCATTACTAGGAGCTACGTTTGGCGCAATCGGCGCATTTCTACTCGCACGATCGCTGTTGCACAAATGGTTTATCCGCCAATTTGGACACCTCAGCTTACTACAGCGGCTTAATCACGCGATCGCTGAACATCCCTTTACCTTAGTGTTGGCAAGCCGATTTACCCCGTTGTCGCCCTTTAGCCTACTTAACTTTCTGTTTGGCTTAACCCCAATTGACCTAAAGACCTACACTTGGGGCACTTTCTTAGGGTTGATTCCCCTCACCTTTGCCTATAGTTGGCTAGGGATTACTGGACATACTGCCCTCAATGGCGGCGATCGCGTTCCAGTGATATTCGCCCTGAGCCTACTGACTATCCTATCTTTGCTGCCGATGTTGCCCAAAAAGTTAGGGGGTAGGCGACAGGAATTAGGATAGATAGCCCGTTTGAGTTCTAAAGCTTAAGCTCATTATCCCTTTTGTCTAATGGAGACAAAGGTTTCAGGAAAAGCCAGCTAACGAAGAAGAAAGAGGCGGTGAAAAGTTGGGTAATATCTAACGCGGAAAGATAACCGTCGGAGAAGCAGGCAATGCTGCGATCGGTGATGCCAAACAGCCACGAGGAAACGCCAAAAAACCAGATGCCCTGCTTTAGATTCATCGAAAAAGGATCAAGATTATTCAATAGTTTTTGATTCATGAGAGTAGTCTCTGGTTAAGGTTGACCTATTGGGGAAACAGTCTTGTTAAGAACTTGCGCTTCTTTTGTGTCTGTATATTAAAAAGTATTTTTAGTTCTTGCCATATGTCGCAAGTAATAGTACTGAAGGATGCAAAAAGGCGATCGCGCAGGTCTACTCAAAACTCAAAGCAATTACAGTAGAATGTCGAAGCTATCTTGACTCCTCGCACACGCGCATGAATCTTGTTCAGCTAAATAGCGGTTTTACCTTGTTCCTCAGTTTGCTCGTGGAAGCATTTCCCTTTTTGTTGCTAGGAGTGTTGTTCTCTGGGCTGCTGCAATTTTTTGTAGATGAACGCAAGCTCGTGCAATGGATGCCCCGTGGCGCATTGATGGGCGCTTTATTTGGAAGCTGTATTGGTTTTCTGTTTCCGGTTTGTGAGTGTGGAAATGTGCCAGTAGCGCGGCGGCTATTGATGCAAGGCGCACCTTCTTCGGTGGCGATCGGCTTTTTGTTAGGCGCTCCCACCATTAACCCGATTGTGTTTTGGGCAACCTGGACGGCATTTCGTGATCAGCCAGAAATCGCCTTTCTGCGAATTGGATGTTCTTTAGCAATTGCCACCCTAATTGGTTGGGTGTTTAGCTTCCAGCGAGATTTGCGCCCACTTTTACAGCCTGCGGTCGCATTGGCGATGCCCATCAAAAGTCGAGAACCAAAGGGTGCAAAGAGTGTAAAATCTCAGCCAACTCCGTCGCTATTGCAGTCGGGAACCTACTTTCTGGGGCAGTCTAGTCAACCGATCGATCTAGTTGAGTTTCAGCAGACGGCAGCAGCCGCGATCGCCGACAAACCCCTGGGGTATAAGCTCAATCTGATGCTTGATGCCATGCTGCAAGAGATGCGCGAGTTGGGCGGGGTGCTGATTTTGGGAAGCGCGATCGCGGCGGCAGTCCAAGTTTTTATTCCAAGAGAAGTTGTGCTGGCTTTAGGGCAAGGTCCGGTCAGTTCCATTGTTGCCATGATGCTGTTAGCGGCGATCGTGTCTATCTGCTCCACGGTCGATGCATTTTTCGCCTTGTCTTTTTCTTCTACTTTCACCACTGGCTCACTACTTGCCTTTCTAGTTTTTGGTCCGATGATTGACCTGAAAGGCATTGGCTTAATGCTATCTATCTTCAAACCCAGAGCCGTTTTCTACCTATTTTCCTTGGCTGGCTCACTCACCTTTCTATTCGCATTGTTCATCAATTTGTATGTGAGTTAAGACGAAGGGAGGGGAAAGTTTTGAGTTTTGAATTTTGAATTTTGAGTTTTGAGTTTTGAATTGCTTTCTTCGTACTCTGTCCTTCACACTTCTTCCTATGGCTTCCCGGTTTCGTTTTCGCTCTGTTACTCCTTGGCTTGAAGTGTTTGCGATCGCGGCGTGGGGCTTGCTGTTTTTAAAGTATTGGCTGACGGGTAAGCTGTATCTGCTGATTCACCCAAATTACATGGGGCTGACGGTGGCAACGGGAGTCGCTTTTTTGTTTTTGGCGGGTTGGCGGGCGATCGCTCTTCTCAAACGTCGCTCGCAAAATCGCACGGCTGTAACGGCTGCTGAACAGCACATTACACTGTTGCCCAATGGCTGGAGCGTCACGTTGCTTCTGGGAGCAGCACTGTTGGGATTATTGATTCAGCCCCGTGCATTTGCCAGCCAAACGGCAATTCAACGCGGCGCGATCGATGCACCAGTGACCCTAACGCGAGTAAAACCCCAAGCATTTCGTGCGTCTTCCAATACCCAAGATAAATCCATTATCGATTGGATTAGAACTCTCACGGTGTATCCTGAACCCGATGCTTATGTCGGTCAAAAAGCGAAGGTTCAAGGTTTTGTCATCCACCCACCCAACTTACCCAACCAGTACCTTCTAATCTCTCGCTTTATCATTACTTGCTGCGCTGCCGATGTATATCCAGTGGGGCTACCTGTTAAGTTGGCTAAAACCCGTGATGCCTACAAGCCGGATAGCTGGTTGGAAATTGAAGGGGAAATGGCAACAGAAACCTTGGCAGGTAAACGTCAGCTTACTTTGGTTGCTAAATCGATTAAGCCGATCGATGAACCCAAAAATCCTTACGATTTATGAGCAGTTGCTTTCAACACTAGCTTTCAACACTAGCTTTCAAATTGTTGAATGGCTTCAACCAGGTGATTCACTTCTGATTCCAACGTGAAGTAGTGGACACAAGCCCGCACACAGTCAGGATTGGGAATGCTCCGAAGTACAATTGCACGGGATTCCAGAAACCGAACCAGTTGGCTATGGGATTTGCCCGGTAGCTGAAAAGAGACTAAGCCTGCTTGGGGTGGGCTGTTTTGTAAGCAAACTACTCCTGGCGTTTCGGTCAATTTTTGCCAAAGCGATTGGCTTAAGGTGCGAATTCGCTGGTAGCGATCGCGGGAGGTGCCAAACTGATGATGCATGGAGATCGATTCTCTAAGTCCTGCATACAGTGGATAGGCTGAGGTTGCCACTTCATAGCGCCGTCCATCGGGCTTCCAGCCAGCAGGCATTCCAGTGGCATCATTCGTGATACTGCGCCAGCCAATAAACGTGGGATGCAGGGTTTTCATAGCTTCGGGGCTGATGTATAGCCCACCTAATCCTTCGGGTCCACACCACCATTTATGACCGGTAAAGGCATAAAAATCTACGTGTGTCTCTGGCAGGTTTAAGGGCAACACGCCGACCGATTGCGCCGCATCAACTAACACGCGCACTGGGCGATCGCGGGAGTAACTATGGCAGGCGGCAACAATTTCTGCGAGGGGCAACACTTGTCCTGTGTTCCAAAGAATGTGGCTTAGCACCACAAGCCGAGTGCTGGGTCGTAAGTGGCTGGCAATCACTGCAACCGGATCGCCGTGGTTCAAAGTCGCCTGCAATGGACAGGTTGTCACCTCGACCCCAAAGCGCCGAGCAATTTCTTGAGTAGCCGCAATAATGCCGGGATGTTCACAATCGGATAAAAGCAGGTGATCGCCTAATCGCCAATCAATACCCCACAAGGCAATATTGCAGCCCGCAGACACATTTTCGGTCAAGGTGATGGTTGCTGGAGTCGCCCCTAATTCTTGAGCGATCGCCCGTCGGGTTGCCTCCCCCTCATGGGTTACCCAGGCGCTTGCACTGTTGGAAAAAGGTCCGACCGCTTGAATTTTTTGATAAGACCGGACAATGGACTCCAGCGCAATTTGCGGCATTGCCCCCTGCCCACCGTAATTAAAATAGGATTTATTATGGAGAGCGGGAAGACCCTGTCTTAGGGCTTCAATCGACACTGAAGAATTGGAAATGCCCGTCATAAGGTGCTGTTAGGGAAGAGCTACTGCTTATTCATGGTACAGGCAGGGAGGGAGGAGAAATGAAAGAGTCGGGAGAAATCCTAAGATTTTTTAGCACTCTCTAGCTTAGAGTGCTAAATTCAACTTAAAGAACTGTGAAGGTGATTATGGTAAAGATCGTTGTCTTTAATGAAGAATCTCGGCAAGCGTTAGAGCGTGGCGTGAATGCACTGGCGGATGCAGTGCGCGTTACCTTGGGTCCAAAGGGGCGTAATGTGCTGCTAGAGAAAAAGTATGGCGCACCTCAGATTGTGAATGATGGCATCACGATCGCCAAAGAAATCGAATTAGAAGATCCATTGGAAAACACAGGCGCACGGTTGCTTCAAGAAGTTGCCTCCAAAACGAAAGATCTGGCAGGCGATGGCACTACTACTGCGACGGTGTTGGCGCAAGCAATGATCCACGAAGGTTTGAAAAACGTTGCCGCTGGCACCAATCCGGTTGCTTTGAGACGCGGCATTGAAAAGGCAGTTGCCAAATTGTTGGAAGAAATTAAAGCGATCGCCAAGCCAGTTGAAGGCAAGGAAATCGCCCAAGTTGCCACCGTTTCTTCGGGAAATGACGAAGAAGTAGGAACCATGATTGCTGCCGCTATGGAAAAAGTGGGCAAGGATGGCGTGATCACCGTGGAAGAATCGAAATCTCTGGCAACCGAGATGGAAATTGTGGAAGGAATGCAAATTGATCGCGGCTACCTTTCGCCCTATTTCGTCACCGACTCAGAACGCATGATCACCGAATATGAGAACATGCTGATTCTGCTCGTAGACAAGAAAATTAGCTCAGTCCAAGAACTGGTGCCCGTCCTAGAAAAAGTGGCACGCACCGGACAGCCTTTATTGATCATTGCTGAAGATATTGAAGGTGAAGCCCTCGCAACCCTAGTCGTCAATCGTTTGCGCGGTGTGTTGTCGATCGCGGCAATTAAGGCACCTGGATTTGGCGATCGGCGTAAAGCCATGCTGCAAGACATCGCTGTCCTCACGGGCGGTCAGTTGATTTCTGAAGAAATTGGCTTAAACCTCGACACCGCCACCATTGAAATGTTGGGGAAAGCCCGCAAAATCACCATCACCAAAGACACCACCACCATCGTGTCAGATGTGGCAAACTCGGCTGATATTGATAAGCGGGTTGCTCAACTGCGCCAAGAACTAGAGCGGACTGATTCAGACTATGACAAAGAGAAAACCCAAGAGCGCATCGCCAAACTATCCGGCGGCGTTGCAGTTATCAAAGTCGGTGCCGCAACCGAAACTGAACTTAAGGATCGCAAACTCCGAATTGAAGACGCGCTCAACGCCACTAAAGCAGCAGTAGAAGAAGGCATCGTTCCCGGCGGCGGCGTGACCTTGATCCACCTTGCTTCCAAAATCAATGAGATTAAGGACAGCCTAACCGCAGAAGAGCAAATCGGTGCAGATATTGTCAGCAAAGCATTAGAAGCTCCGTTACGCCAAATTGCTGATAACTCTGGGGTAGAAGGCTCCGTGATTGTTGAGAAAGTGCGTGAAATGACCTTTCCTATTGGCTATAACGCCTTAACAAATTCCTTTGAGGATCTGATTGCGGCTGGAATTGTAGACCCGGCAAAAGTGGTGCGTTCTGCGTTACAAGATGCTGGATCGATCGCAGGCATGGTAATCACAACAGAAGCCCTGATTGTCGAAAAACCAGAGAAAAAATCAGCAGGCGGCGGCGCTCCCGATGGCGGCATGGGCGGCATGGGTGGCATGGGCGGCATGGGTGGCATGGGTGGCATGGGCGGCATGGGCGGCATGGGCATGATGTAATATCTGCATAATCCTCAATCGGCATAGTTCATAACAAGAAACCCCAGACATGTCTGGGGTTTCTTGTTGAGGTCTCGTTGTGCGACTCAGGCTTGGATGAGGGCAGCACCTTGAAGTCTTTTGATCATTATCATAGGGATGTATCTTATCGATTCTCCTGAGGAGACGCTACGCGATCGCTCCACAATGCTTATGGCTAAGTGTTCATCCATCACTGATTTGGTTACAGCAACTGACATCGCTCACTCTATTTTTACGGTTCACAATGGGACGTTATTTCAAAGTTCTAAAATTATTTTGGGCAACTGCTTTAGCCGCAGAATTAGAATATCGAGTTAATTTTTTAATTTCCGCACTCAGTAGTTTTGGTGGCTTAATTGGCAGCATATTCGGCTTGTTTTTGTTTTATCAAAACGACTACACCTTTCCAGGATGGAATTGGAATCAAAGCCTGATTGTGCTGGGAGTATTCACCGTGCTTCAAGGATTTTCTACGACGTTTTTAGCCCCAAACTTAAATCGGATTGTGCGCCATATTCAGCAAGGCACATTAGATTTTGTCCTACTAAAACCCATCAGTTCTCAGTTTTGGTTATCCGCCAATACGCTCTCACCTTGGGGATTACCAGATTTATTATTTGGAGGATTGATGATTGGATATGCCGGCGATCGCTTAGGATTGCCGCTCTACTTTTATCTGCTAGGAATTGTGCCGCTCTTATTTGGATTTGTCATTCTCTATAGCCTGTGGTTCATGTTGGGAGCCATGAGCATTTGGTTTGTGAAAATTTATAACGTCACAGAAGTGCTGAGGGGCTTATTAGAGGCAGGGCGATTTCCAATGGTCGCCTATCCCACCGCCTACCGCTTCTTTTTCACCTTCATCGTTCCAGTCACTTTTTTGACAACCGTTCCAGCCGAAGCCTTTTTAGGACGAGGAAACTTAGGTTGGGTGCTGGCGGCTGGCGTACTTGGAGCATCGCTTTTGTGGAGTTCTAGTGCCTTTTGGCGGTTCGCGTTGCGCTTTTACACGAGCGCATCTAGTTAAATGATTAGGTAGCGATCGCCATCAGCCAACAAAACCCGCAATATTTCAGAAAGCTTTTCTCGATAAAGTAGCTCGATAAACCAAAGAAATGCAAAGTTGTGATGGAAGATCCTGATGACCCATTAAACCGTTGAATAGCTAAGAAAGTTGTTTTGCCTGCTCACATTATCTCGTGGCAGCATCAAGCGCATTCATACTTTCCCACTGCATTCGTTCCAGGAGTTTTCACTGTATGACCGGGTCATTGAACTATCAAGAACGAAAGCAGCAGATGATTAAACTAGCCACTGCCAAGAGTTACATCGCAGCAGGCGAAAAGCGGCAACCGATGAACTTTCAAAATGATCAACAAGTGCCCGCTTTAGACAGCCCAGAAAAAGATAGCCCAGAAAAGCGACCCGTTCCCGACAATGTTCATCCCAATGGTTCTCTTCCCTATTTCCACTTTTATCTAGATGAGGTGGTGCAATCTGCGAATGTGGTTGAGTCGGCTGAAAAACGGCAACCAATGTCTACCACTGCCTTGCTGAGTACAGGATTTGTGGCGGCAACTGTAGTATCCGGGCTGTTGATTGGCGATGCGCTGAAACCCACTGCCCCTCCAAATGCAACAATACCTCCGCTTAAACCCAAGCAAAGAGTAGCGGTATTGTTGCCTCGTCCGACTTCAGTAGCTCCCGAAAAATTGAAAGCTCCGCGATTTGTTTCACGATCCCAAAGGGAATCGCAGCCCCCAGCAGTTCCACAATCAGCGGCAGCCCCCCGCCAAAATTCAGTTGATCGGGCGGCTCCCCAAAGCTTTGCCCCCTTGCTACCCAGTGTGACGCTTGCTGCTGTGCCAGAACTATTACCCGTCAGTCGTAGTTTACCCCCTAAACGCACGGTGACAGGCGCTCCGGCTCCCGCTGGCATGAAGCCGCTAGTGCGTCCTGCTTATCAAGATTTGCCAGATCTACAGCGTCCGCCCCAAACTCCCCTCACTGCGCTTAATTCTCCGCCTGCTGCGATTCGTGAAACAATTCCTGCGGCGATCGCGGCTCCAGAACAGATCAACTCCGGGCAATCTGGGCAATCTGGACAGTCTACCGTTGCTATCCCTACGCCAGTCGCCCCGGCTCAACCCGCAGCAGCTCTGCCCAAGCCGCTGCCCTTACCCCCTGCCCAACCTAGCTCTGAATCTTCCCCGGCAACTCCGCCGCAGACAGAAAATCAGCCAACAGAACCCAAGCCATCTAAGGCTGAACCGACGATTCCAGCAACCGAGCCGCCTCCATTAAATTCAACCTCTAGCACGATTGAATCGCCAATGTCCAATAGCGCTGGCTTTGAGGAAGGGAAATAATTATTACTGGTTTTGGATCGCTGTTCAACTTTTTGGGTGTTAGCAGAACCGCGATCGCTGCCAAAAATGGCGAACACCGTTGAGAATTGCGATCGCGTGTTGAGGATGCACCACACCCACTCGCACAGCATGAAACAGAATCCGGCTCAGTCGATACCAAAAGACGGGTGGGCTAGTATGCCGCTTCAGCGCCAGCAAATAGCTAAAAGTGCTGTGTTGCAACGTTAATGAAGGATTGCGGCTGGTAATCGAAGACGGATGATGGATCACATAAATTTGCTTGGTAATCCCGATTGAATGCCCTTGTTGAGCATAGCGCCGACAAAAATCAAAGTCTTCGTAATACAGGAAGTAGGCAGAATCAAATTGAGGGCAGGAATCAAAATTTTGCAAGTTGAGCAACAGGCTACAGCCCGTCACCCAGATTGTTTCAACGTAATTGGGTTTTTCGTGGGTCGATAGTTCCGTGCTGGCAACAATTCTGCCTGTTTCTGGAACAAACTCACCGCCTGCAAACCAAATTTTTCCCGATGGTTCAGCAATAATGGTGCCAATGATAGACAGCGATGAATGGGCACTGCAAAACTGCGCGGCATGGTTAAGGGCATCTTCGGGCAGCGTGGTATCGGGGTTAATTAACCAGACTGTTGCAGCGCGATCGCGCTCATAGACCCAATTCAAACCCACGTTGCAGCCGCCGCCAAAACCCAAGTTTTCTGGAGCCTCCAAAATCAGCACGCGATCGCCCGCCAGATTGGAACAGTCTTCTGCGGCGGAATTGTTCACAATAATGAACTGGTAATCGACGTTCGCTTCAGCCCGCACCGATGCCAACAACTGAGCGATCAACGCTGCTGAGTAATAGTTAACGGTAATCAGATAAATCAAATGCGGTGCGGCTTTTAGTGCAAGTAAATAGTAACCTGACCTTCAACGACCATTGACTCATCAAGCCTTTGGGGTATGACTTAATGATTGGCTGTGACGAATGCGATCGCCGGGAAAAGCTATGATAGCCCTCAGCAATGATCTACCTGGGAGCATAAGGCAATGGATGCGATCAATCAGGAAAGTTTACCCGGTCGAAGTTTTCCCTTAGGCGCAACCGTTTATCCCGATGGCGTAAACTTTTCTATTTTTTCTAAAAGCAGCACTGCCGTAGAGCTTTTGCTGTTTGCCGCCCCCGATGACCCACAGCCCAGTCAAGTGATTACGCTTGATCCAAAGCACAACAAAACCTTTTACTACTGGCATGTGTTTGTGCCTCACCTTGCCGCAGGGCAGGTTTATGCCTATCGAGTTTATGGTCCTTATCTACCCGATCAAGGGCATCGGTTTGATGGCAATAAAGTTCTGTTAGACCCCTACACAACCGCAGTAGTGGGATGGGAGCATTACAGCCGGGAAGCGGCAATTGCGCCTGGAGATAATTGTCCGCAAGCGCTGAGAAGCGTGGTTCTTGATCCGACGACCTATGACTGGGAGGGGGATATCCCGCTGCATACTCCCTATGCCAACACCATCATTTATGAATTGCACGTTGCTGGCTTTACTCGTCATCCCAACTCTGGAGTTGCTCCGGCAAAACGCGGCACCTATGCGGGACTAATTGAAAAAATCCCCTATCTGAAGCAATTAGGCATTACGGCGGTGGAGTTGATGCCAATTCATGAATTTGATGAGCAAGACGCTCGACCGGGTTTAAGAAATTATTGGGGATACAGCACTCTGGCATTCTTTGCGCCCCATCGTGCCTATAGCTACTCCAAAGATCCGCTGGGTCCAGTCAATGAATTTCGAGACATGGTGAAAGCCTTTCACAAGGCGGGGATTGAGGTAATTTTAGATGTAGTGTTTAACCATACGGCAGAAGGGAATGAGGAAGGTCCAACCCTGTCGTTTCGAGGTCTGGAAAACCGCGCGTATTACATTCTGGAAAAAGACCCAACCTATTACAGCAATTACACAGGCTGTGGCAACACGGTCAGAGCCAATCATGAAGTGGTGACTCGATTAATTCTGGATTGTTTGCGCTATTGGGTGGATGTGATGCATGTGGATGGATTTCGGTTTGATTTAGCTTCGTGCCTATCACGCGGCAAGTTGGGGCATCCGATGGAAGATCCGCCGCTGCTCTGGTCGATTGAATCCGATCCGGTGTTAGCTGGGGTTAAGATCATTGCGGAGGCGTGGGATGCGGGGGGCTTGTATCAGGTGGGGTCGTTTATTGGCGATCGCTTTGCTGAATGGAATGGACCGTTTCGCGATGATGTGCGGCGCTTTATTAAAAGTGATTCTGGCGCAATTAACGAGTTTGCCTTACGGATTTTGGGCAGTCCCGATATTTTTTCGCAGCCCGATCGCGAAACCAATCGCAGCATCAACTTTGTTACCTGTCACGATGGCTTTACGCTGAATGATCTGGTTTCCTACAATGACAAACACAATGAAGACAATGGCGAACAAAGCCGCGATGGTGCGAATGATAATCACAGTTGGAATTGCGGCACTGAGGGAGACACGAAAGAGGTTACTATTGCGCGATTGCGCGATCGGCAAATTAGAAATTTTTTAACGACGCTGCTTTTGTCTCAAGGAACACCCATGCTATTGATGGGGGATGAAGTCCGGCGAACTCAAATGGGCAACAACAACGCCTACTGCCAAAATAACGAACTCAGTTGGTTTGACTGGAGCCTGATCGACAAAAACGCCGATTTGCTCAGGTTTGTGCGGGGCATGATCACCCTAAATCAATCCCTTGAGTTGTATCAACAGGAGCGTTTGCTAGAACTTTCGGCTGATGATCACAAGCCCTACCTTCTCTGGCATGGGCTTAAACTTGGGAAACCAGATTGGGGCGAAAACTCCCATAGCCTTGCCTTTAGCCTGTATCATCCCACTGCCCAAGAACATCTCTATGTCATTTTTAATGCAGATTGGAAACCCTTGACCTTTGAACTGCCCACGTTGGAACCGGGTCATGGCTGGCATCGAATTGTGGATACTAGCCTGCCATCCCCAGAGGACTTTCAACACCCTCAGAACGCACAACGCTTTCAGAAAGCCACCTATCCTGCGGAAGCTCGGTCTTCAATTGTGTTAATGTCTTTGCCGACCCAAAAGGGGCGAAGATGATATGCAGGTGATATTGCTGAATCTGGGGATGAAATTTGTAGGGGCAATCCCTTGTGGTTGCCCTTGATCTCCGACAGGGTAGGCACAAGATCTACCCCTACAGTCAGAAATCATACTTGCATTCACCAACGCCGCAAGTATCCTTACCCCTGGATGTTTTTTGGCTGCATTGCTTGCCGAAATACCTTCAGCGCTTCTTTTTCCTCGGTCATTTGCAAACAGCGAGACAACACGCTGAAATCTAGGTCTGGTAAGCACTGGCTTTGATCGCTCCATAGCGATCGCCCTGCAACTGGTAAAGCGAAAACACGCCATCTTCCCAAAACCAGATCTCTGGAATTTCAAACCGTCGATAATACTCCAACACTTTGGCATCGCCGCTCGTAAACACAATCTCTATCGCCAAGTCTGGAAACTCTTTTTGCCGCCGATTTTCGCCAAATCGATAGGATAAATCCGGTTCTTTACTGGCTCCTTGAACTTCTGAAAGCAGCGTTGCGCTTCCCGTTGGGGTGAAATCAAGGTCTTTTTCCATAAAGAAAAGGATCAGTAACCCGGCAAGTAAGCATTTGAATGTTTCGCGATCGGTGGAGATGGGCATGATTTCTACGTGACCGTCCAGATAGGATAGCCGGACACTACGCCGACCTGATAGAGCGCTGTCCAATGCTTGAAACTCAGCCCAGGTCATAAAATAGGGGAAGACAAATCGGGTTGAGTTTAGGCGTGGAAGTGGGTTTTGAGTGGCGGTAGTCATGGCACTATCCTTGCGATCGGGTGCTAAGTCCTAGTTTAGTGGGCGATCGGATCTACGTCTGCCACCACCCAAAATTTTGGTAATCGCTCCTTGATTCTGCTGGTAGAATAACCGCAACTCTACCCCCGTCACCTACCATGCCGCTGAGCCTGCCGTACCGCTTCGCCCTTGCCAGCGCTGCTGTTTCCACTATTCTCTTTTCTCTATCTGGTCAAGCTCAAATTGTGCCGGATGGAACCTTGGGCACTCAGGCGATCGGTGCTTGTGCTGGAACAGGTGGCGCTTGCGGAATCATCAACGGTACAACGCGAGGTAGCAACCTATTTCATAGCCTCCAGCAGTTCTCCTTGCCCAATGGCGATTTTGCTGCATTCATCACCAATCCTGCAATTCAAAATGTGATTGTGCGCGTCACTGGAGCGGACATTTCCAATATTAACGGCACGATCGCGACCACTGATCCAACCCTTACCAACATCATTCCCACCAACTTCTTCTTACTCAACCCAAATGGCATCGTCTTTGGTTCCGGTGCCCGAATCTTCGTCGGCGGTTCGTTTCTGGCAAGCACAGCCGAGCGAATGCTGTTTCAGGATGGCACCGTGTTTGACACTCGCGATCAGACCCTAAGACCGTTGTTGACAGTCAGTGTGCCTACGGGCTTACAGTTTGGACAAACACCGGGCGAGATTCGATCTGGAATGCAAATTGTCGCGGGTTTTAATAGTCGCTTGACTGACATTGCCTTGGTAGGAGGCAATGTTACGCTGGATGATTCGCGTGTCTCTGCACCGGGAGGACGAATAGAGTTAGGCGGAGTGGGCGAAAATGGCACGGTGGGACTGCGGCAAAATGGCGATCGCCT
The DNA here is from genome assembly GCF_040830845.1 of Sivoneniella epilithica UHCC 1019. Taxonomy (NCBI): domain Bacteria; kingdom Bacillati; phylum Cyanobacteriota; class Cyanophyceae; order Leptolyngbyales; family Leptolyngbyaceae; genus Sivoneniella; species Sivoneniella epilithica. The sequence continues at coordinate 289 of NZ_JBFPDP010000025.1, read as the reverse complement.
GAGTTTGAGCTTAGCTGCAAGTACACCCCGTCGGGATATTACTTTAACCAATGGTTCGACCCTTGACGCAGGAGCAAGCACTGGCAGCGGTGAGGTAGTACTGATGGGGCGGAATATTAGTCTTTATGCAAGTTCTATTTTTACGGGAATCCTTCCTGGAATCGACAACGCTGTTACCAATCAAGCGGGCAATATTGCGATTTCTGCGATCGCTAGTAGGCTGTCAACTTTATTTTGGTGGATAGATGGGAGAGAATAGAGCGGCAGCTACCTCTGAACCAATCATGCC
>NZ_JBFPDP010000024.1:0-77905 GCF_040830845.1 Sivoneniella epilithica UHCC 1019 | reverse complement strand
AACGAGCAGGATTAACAACGCGAGCATGGAATTGGCATGATATTGCCACCTATCCCACATTAGTCTAATGCACTACCAGAAATTTCTGACGGTGTTAGCCCCTGATGCGCTGCATTGCTCACAAACGAATGACGCAAACTGCGCGGCATTCGGTAGGGCACTCCGACCTGATTTAGAATTGTTTTCCAAGCATATTTATTGAATGTTTTGTCGTCGATCGCGCCTCCCCTACGTGCGGGGAAGATTAAATCATCTGGGCGATAGCTTCCAGTCTTTTTTCTAGCTAAAAACATATCCTTTAAGCGCGGTGAAAGATCAAACCACCGTGCTTTATTCGTTTTGGTTGGCTTTCGTTTCCCCCTACCAAAACTTTCTCCAATCCACACTTCGGAGCAGTCTGCACTCAGATGTTTTCATCTCAAGCCGACGGCTTCTCCAATCCGACACCCCGTAGACAGTAGAAACTCTACAAAATCTGTGTAATAGGTGTACCAGGGGTCAGTGCTAAATCCTTTCAATATCCTTTGAGTCTCTTCCTTGGTGAAGGGGTTTAGCCTTTGTTTTGGAGGGACTTTTACCTTTACTTCCTGCCAGGGGTTTTCTGCTACTAACTTGCGGCGCATCCCCCAACGCCAACAGCTACGCAGAGAGCTAATTCGCTCTCGCACATTGATTGGAGCCAGCTTCTTTGCAAGCCAGTCTCGAAATTGAGTTGCCTGTTCTTCTGAAATTGTAGCTGGCAGCTTGCGAAAGTATTGACGTGTGTAGCTTAGGCAAGCGGTATATTTGAGCATCGAATCTTCTTCACCCACTTGCTTTGATTTCCAGGTCACAAATTTTTCAAACAGTTCAACTGCGCTCACCACTTCACTGGTTTGAATCTGAGGCTTGTACCGTTCCAGCGTTGGATCAAACCGTTCTGTGAGCATATCTTGCTCAATTAACTTAGCTTTCCGTTCTGCGACCGTTCGATTAACCTTGCTGTCAAGCAGCCCTAGCGAGATTTCGTATCGCTGCCCTCCCCACGTCCAGCGCAAGCCCAACCAATCATTTTTGCAACGTACTGCTACAGACCCCTTTAATGATCTCTTTCGCCCATTTTCCGCCACTTTCAGTCCCTCAGTTTCGCTCCCCAATTTTGCCCCAATAATGTCCAGAGTTGGCGATATTTGGCGGTATTTGGCAGTTACTTATTGAGAATGACTTAATTTTTCCGCCATCTTTTAAAATGGCGAAACCGCCCATTACAAGCGGTTTCAACCTATCGGAGCGGCGAGATTCGAACTCACGACCCCTACTACCCCAAAGTAGTGCGCTACCAAGCTGCGCTACGCCCCGACAGATTTATAAATATAGCACGAGTAGGAATCACTACTGACGCAAATAATAGAACACAAAATTGGGTAGATTACTCGTCATTTTAGGGTAATGTTGACTGAACAAGCCTGTCTGTCGTTGCAAGGTGCGAAGTTGCCAAGAAAGCAGATGCAAAGAAGGCAAGTGCGAATAACGAGGTTTTGATGGAACTTCAAGAAAAAATTAAGCGGCAACGAGTTCAGCATATCGTGACCAGCTATCACTTGGATGGAGATGCCGAGTCTTTTCAAGCAGCACTAGACACTCTCCTTGCCGTATATCCAATGCCTTTGGTTGAGTTGGCGCTCGTTGAAACGTTAGTCACCTATTGGCTGAAGGTACCGTTGTTACGTGGGCACGAGTTTTTGGCAGAAGTTGGCAGCCTGTTGAAAGCATGGGAACATTGCATTTTGCTAAACGAAGACGGTGAGGCGCAGGCGATCGCCTGTGTGACTTCAGCCCAGTTCTATCAAATTACTGGTTTAGACCCTACGCCAATTTTTGGTACTCCAGCACCATCCTCAGTTCACGCTAGCAAGTCTGTTGGCTAATGAGGTCGCTTAATCAATCACTTAGTTAACACGATGTGCGACTATCCCAACCTCCCTCACCCTAAATCTCTCTCTCAGAGTGGGAGAGGAACTTTGAGAAATCTTGCTCCCCGTAGGGTGGGCTGACTTTAGTTGCACATCAGGTTAGTTAAGAAATTAGCTTAACTTAAGAGGTTCAGTAGTCATGTCTAAATCTTCAGTGGGTGATTTTTCAGTGAACGGCTTTTCAGTGGGCGATCGTGTGCGTCTCATCAGCGCCCCACCTTATGTGAAAACTGCTGATCCAATGCCAACACTCCGTTCTGCTGAACTAATTGCAGTGGGCGAAGAAGGGACTATTTTAGATCGTCGTCCTGGCAACTATTGGAGTGTGCGATTTGCCAATGGTGCCTTTTTATTAGACAGCCAATATCTAGAACGAGTGTAAAATTCCGTACAAACCACGATCGCTGTCTCTTCTAAAGCTCCTTCAAATCAAGACTTTGAGGGTTTACCTTGACGCAAACTTTAAATAGATTGCTAAAAATTTACAAAGTTTCTACCCATATTTATGTAAATCTGCCAGAACTTTGTTATCAAAAAAACACAGTTAGGGCAGAATAGCTATGCCAGTACGGGGTTATTCGCCATGCCAGATACCGCAGGAAACTCTTTAGCCACAGCCACGTCGCTGAAGCTCCTTTCCACTGCCCAAAGCTTCCAAGATCTCGTCACACCTGCCGCCAACGATTTTTACCGCTTTTCTTTGGCTAATCAGAGTAGTTTCAATCTTTCCTTAACCGGGCTAGATGCTGATGCAAACGTAGCTCTGTTAGACAGTGCAGGCAGTTTAGTCACGGTTAATAGCGTAGAGCAAATCTCCAACAACCAGGGTAAATTTTCCGAATCAATTAACACCATCTTGAATCCTGGCGTTTATTACATTCAGGTTGCTCCCGGTTTAAACACATCTATTGCTAACTACACCCTCAACGTATCGGCAGCAGATAATCTAATTGATACAGATATCATTTGGCGCAACTATCAAAACGGTGAAACCACGGTCTGGCAGTTAAACGATGCCCTTGGATATACCGGTGGATATAGTTTGCTTCCACCTTCCACTGAGCCTGCGGTTTGGGCAATTCGAGCAACGGGCGACTTTAATCGCGATGGACAAACCGATATTCTTTGGCGATATGAAGCTTTAGGGCTGACGCTTATTTGGTTCATGCAAGATACGGCTTTAGCATCTTTTACCTTATTACCAGCAACAAAAAACGGCAGTTGGACTGTTGCCGGAGTTGGCGACTTAAATGATGATGGATCAACCGATATTCTTTGGTGGAATGCTGCAACAGAAAAACTAGATGTTTGGCTGATGCAAGGTGCTAGTTCGGTTGGCTCTATTGCGATCGCTCAACAACAACAGCCAGGATGGACAGCCCGCGGACTAGGCGACTTTAACCGTGACGGCTTTTTAGATATTCTTTGGCATAATAATTCCACAGCCGCTTCAGAGGTTTGGTTTTTAAAAAATACAACTTTTCTATCCGAGGCTGCTCTTAACACTAGCTTTGCCAAACCTTGGTATATATCCGGGGTGGCGGATTTTAATAAGGATGGCAACTCAGATATTCTTTGGCGTAATTATGGTGCAGGAGGTCAGAACCAAATTTGGTTGATGAATGGCACCTCGCTCACTTCAACGGTATCGCTGATTTCTATCAATTCCCCTTCTTGGAACTCAACTCCATACAGCCGCTATGGTCAACCGAATCCGATTGATGTGGCTGGGAATACCATTGCAACGGCGTTTAATTTGGGCAGTGGGTTAGGGCAATCGGCAACTTATCGCGATCGCGTCGGCGGGCAAGATACCAGTGACTACTATCGCTTTGATATCACCAATACAACTCAGGTTAGTCTGCTTCTATCCAATCTTACAGGCAACTTAGATCTGCAACTGTTCGACAGCAGCGGTAATACGATTGTGGATAGCTCCTCTCAAAGTGGACTTAGTCCAGAGTCAATCATCCGTTCGCTGTCCGCAGGCACCTATTACGCCCGCGTTTTTCCGGCGTTGGGTCAAGCCGAAAGTACCTATACCTTATCGGTTGACATTAGCAGCGCTCCGGTTTTAGTCAGCAACAATCCGCTGACGCTAGATGAAGAAGGCTCTGCGAGTATCTTAAGTTCTCTGTTGCGGGTGACAGATAGCGACACCCCAGATAGCCAACTGGTTTATACGGTGGGCAATGCAACCACGAATGGCAGTCTATTGATTAATGGCGTAACCGCTACTGCTGGAACTACATTTACGCAGGTTAATTTGGATGACCCTAGCCAAGTGAGATATGTTCACAATGGCAGTGAAACGACCAGCGATCGCTTTAGCTTCACGGTGTCCGATGGTACGGGTAGCAGCATCAGCAACCAAACCTTTAGCATTCAAGTGAACCCGGTGAATGATGCGCCGATTCTGGTCTCGAATAGTGGCTTAACCCTGTCTGAAGGGGATAGTACGGTACTTAGTCCAAGTCTGCTGCTGATTTCAGATGTGGATAGTCCGGCGGTTAGCTTGCAGTATTCCATTACCAATCTGCCAACCAATGGCACACTGCTGTTAGCAGGCACGGCAACCAGCACCTTTACTCAAAGCGATGTTTTTAACGGACTGGTTCGCTATCAGCACAATGGCAGCGAATCGCCCTTCGATCGCTTCACCTTTACGGTTACCGATGGCGCAATTCTGCTGCCGGGTGCCAATACTTTCAGCATTTCCGTATTGCCCGTCAATGATGCTCCGGCGGTTTCCATCAACACTGCTCTAACGTTGAGCGAAGGCACCAGCGCAGCAATCACGCCCAATCTCCTGCTAGTCACCGATCCGGATGGTCCGGCTCCGGTGGCGTATACCCTCGGTAGCACTCCTGCTAATGGAATTTTGAAGTTGGGCACTGTTACGCTTCAGACCGGGCAAACCTTTAGCCAGCTTGATATTACCAATGGTCAGTTGACCTACATTCACAATGGCGGCGAAACCACAAGCGATCGCTTCCAATTTACGGTGACCGATGGGCTGGGCGCAACCTCTGTGGCAACCACCTTCAGCATTTCCGTATTAGCCGTTAACGACGCACCTGTGCTAACTGCACCCGTTACTCTCCTCGTGGATCAAAACACGAACACCCTCATTTCAGGAGTTCGTTTGACGGATGCGGATGTAGGCGATAACGATGTCACTGTTTCTCTATCTGCTGGCAGCGGTGTATTGACCTTGGGACGCACCACGGGCGTAACCTTCCTCACGGGCGATGGCACTCAAGATTCAACTCTTTCTTTCCGAGGTCGGCAAGATGTGGCAAATTTCGTGCTGGAATCCTTGATTTATCGCAGCACGGGCGCATTTGAAGGAACCGATGTTGTCAATATTGCGGTCAATGATGGCGGCAACTTTGGCTTAGGCGGCGTGAAAACCGACTCCAAAAACGTCACGCTGACGGTAGCAGGGGTGAATGATGCTCCGGTGATTACGGCTCCTGCATCGCAAACCTTAAGCGAAGATGTCACTTCACCGATTAACGGCATTAACATTGTTGATAGCGATGCGGGATTGAGTCCGCTGACGGTGAGTTTATCGGTGGTGTATGGTGCGCTAACGCTGGGTTCTACTGCTGGACTGACCCTAACAACCGGAACCGGAACGCTGAACAAAAATCTGGTGTTTAGCGGCTCTCAGGGGGCGATTAATACCGCTCTGGCTGGGCTAACTTACTTGAGCGATCGCAACTATAACGGTGCCGATCTGCTGACGATGAATGTGAGCGATAATGGCTTCACTGGCAATGGGATTCCGCTGTCTGCCTCAAAACTAATCACTCTCACCATCAATCCCACCAATGATGCGCCTGTGATTACGGTGCCATCCAGCCAGAGCGTTAACGAAGGCACAGATCTGCGGATTTCGGGCATCAGCATTAATGACGTAGACGTGAGCAATGGCAATTTGACTGTGGCGGTGTCAGCAGTCAGCGGCGTATTGTCCCTAGAATCCTTGACTGGGCTAACTTTTACTACAGGCGATGGCACTCAGGATAATACGCTGATCTTCCAGGGCACCCAGTCAGCGGTAAATGCGGCATTGAGTGCCCTCACCTATCGTCCAAATGCTAACTTTGGCGGGACGGATACGATCGCCGTCAGTGTTTCGGATGGTGGCAATACTGGAACAGGAATTCCTCTGAGCGATTCCAAATCCATCGCAGTGAACGTGCTGGGCGTTAATAATGCGCCTGTGGTTGCTCTGCCTACTGGCACTCCAGCCGTTGACTCTGGAATCAACTTAACGCTCTCTGGCTTTAGCGTTAACGACCCCGATGCCGGCGGCGGGACTCTCTCCGTCACCCTGTTTGCGGAAAATGGTGTGTTGTCATTGCGATCGCTTTCCGGCTTGCAGTTTACCCAGGGAACAGGCAGTCAAAATAATCGGATTACCTTCACGGGTTCCATCGCGGCGATTAATGATGCCCTGAGCCAGGTTATCTATCGCAGCTATGCAGGCTTTACCAATGCCTTCGATCGCATCACCCTCAGCGTCAACGATAACGGTAATACGGGCGTGGGCATTCCGCTCTCGGACACCAAGACCCTGCTGGTGAATGTGGGAAATGCGGTCAATCTACTGCCGATCGCCACGGCTGATAGTTTCACGGTTGCGGAACGGGGAACCTTGCTGGGCACCAGTGTTCTTGCGAATGACAGCGACCCCGATTTCACCCTGCCGTTGACGGCGCAACTGGTGAGTCCGCCAACCAATGCTGGCTCGTTTAGCTTTAGTCCCAATGGCACCTTTACCTATACCCCGGTTACCAACTTTAATGGCTTTGATACCTTTAGCTATGTGGCGAGAGATGTTCTCGGCGGCACGTCTAATACGGCGATCGTGGTCATCAATGTCACGTCGGTGAATGACCTGCCCGTCGCAGCGAACGACAGCTTTACCACACCCGAAGACCAACCTGCTAGCGGGAATGTGCTTGCCAACGATACCGATGCGGATAATCCGACCTCCTCGCTAACCGCACAGTTAATTAGTGCGCCTACCAATGCTGGAAGTTTTAGCTTCAATCCTGACGGCAGCTTTAGCTATACACCACTACCCAATTTCAACGGCATCGATCGCTTTACTTATGTGGCGATCGACCCGCTTGGAGGCACCTCTAATACGGCGATCGTCTCTCTCACTATTACCCCAGTCAACGATGCGCCCGTTGCGGCAAATGATGGCGTTTACACTGCCAGTGCCGGCGGTACGCTGTCGGTTCCCTCAACCAATGGCGTTCTGCGAAATGATAGCGATGTGGAAGGTAGCGCGCTTACTGCAACTCTAGTGACTGCGCCCACGAATGGCACCGTTAGCTTGAATGGAGACGGCTCCTTTATTTACCAACCCACTGGTAATTTTGCCGGAACGGATGTCTTTATCTACCGTGCTAGCGATGGCAGTTTAGCCTCTAACTTAGCAACGGTCACGCTGTCGGTGGGTGCTAATAACGCCCCGATCGCCAACCCCAATAGCTACACCACCGCAGAAGATACACTGCTGACTACGGGCAACGTGTTGACGAATGACACCGATGTGGATGGCAATACCCCATTGACAGCCAGCGTGATCGCCGCTCCAGCTAATGCTCTGTCTTTCACACTCAATGCAGACGGGAGCTTCAGCTATCAGCCCAAGGCAAACTTTAACGGCACCGATACTTTTGTATATACGGCAACTGATAGCCTAGGTGCGGTATCTAATCCCACCACCGTCACCTTTAGCGTCACGCCCGTCAATGATGCTCCTGTTGCCTTCAATAATACCGTTTCAGTTGTTCCCGGTGGCACTCTCAACATCGCCGCACCCGGTATTTTGGAGGATGACACTGATGTTGAGAGTGCCAGCTTAACGGCGGTGCTAGTCTCTTCCACGTCCTCCGGTACGCTGTCATTGAACCCCAACGGTTCCTTTACCTATCGCCCCAATATCGGCTTTAGCGGCACTGATGTTTTTACCTACCGGGCAAACGATGGCAGCTTGAGTTCTGCAAATACCGCCACCGTCAGCATTGTGGTTGATCCGTTGGCGAATAATTTGCCGATCGCCCAAGCCGATTTGTTCACCGTCGCCGAAGACACCTTACTGACCACGGGCAACGTCTTAACCAATGACACCGACACGGATGGCAATATTCCGCTAACCGCTAGCGTGATTGCGACTCCCACCAACGCCCTGGCGTTCACCCTGCGACCCGATGGCACGTTTAGCTATCAGCCCAATCCCAACTTTAGCGGCTTAGATACCTTTACCTACGCCGCGATCGATAGTTTAGGGGCAGTCTCTAGCGTCGCGATCGCCACCTTCAACGTTACCCCGGTGAATGATGCCCCGGTTGCGGTGAATGATGTTTATAGCGTCAACGCTACGGCATCGCTGAGCCAGACGGCACCCGGTGTGTTAGCCAATGATAGCGATATCGACAGCGCCAACTTGACGGCAGCGTTGATATCAAATGTGCAAAACGGGACGCTCAACCTCAGCGCCAATGGCTCTTTTACCTATCAACCTAATGCTGGGTTTTCCGGCAGCGATCGCTTTACCTACGTCGCCAATGACGGCAGCTTGAATTCGACTACCGCCACCGTCAATCTGTTTGTGACCACGGCAGTGAATGCGCCTCCAGTCGCCAATCCTGACACTTTCACTACTGCCGAAGATACTTTGCTGAACATCGGCAACGTGTTGACCAATGACACCGACGCTGACGGCAACACTCCACTAACTGCTAGCGTGATTGCGGCTCCGGCAAATGCTCTAGCCTTCACCCTGAATGCCGATGGTAGTTTCACCTATCAGCCCAAGCCTAATATCACCGGACTCGACACCTTTACCTATGCCGCGATCGATAGCTTAGGCGCAGTATCCAGCGTCGCGATCGCCACCTTCAGCGTTACTCCCGTCAACGATGCGCCAACTGCCAACAACGATGTTTATAATGTTGCGCCGAGTGGCAGCTTAAACATCACCGCATTAGGCGTTTTATCTAACGATACCGATGTAGAAGGCAGCCCCTTAACCGCAAGTTTAGTGACGGCTCCCAGCAGCGGCACATTTACTCTCAATCCTGACGGATCGTTTACCTATGTGCCTCAAGCGGGATTCTCTGGAAATGTCAGCTTTACCTATGTTGCCAGCGATGGAGTCTCGGTTTCTAATACCGCGATCGCCACTATTTCTGTCTCTTCAAATGCGCCACCCGTCGCGGCTCCAGATTTGTTCATTGGTGCGGCAAACACCTTACTGACCACAGGTAATGTCTTAGCCAATGACACTGACACCGACGGCAATATTCCGCTGACCGCCAGTGTGATCACAACGCCAACCAACGCGCTTTCCTTCACCTTGCGACCCGATGGCACGTTTAGCTATCAGCCGACTCCCAACTTTAGCGGTGTGGATACCTTTACCTATGCCGCGATCGACAGCTTAGGGGCAGTCTCTAGCGTCGCGATCGCCACCTTCAGTATTGCCGCTAATGCCGCCCCCGTTGCCCAAAACGACACGTACACTGTCAATGCAGGTAGCCCGCTTAACATTACGCCTTTAGGCATTCTGAGCAATGACACCGATCTAGAAGGCAATACCCTCACCGCCAGCATCATTGGCAATCCGCTCAGCGGCTCTTTGACCCTCAACTCGAATGGATCATTTAACTACACCCCTAATCCAGGCTTCTTTGGTAGCGATCGCTTTACTTACTTAGCCAACGATGGACAGCTAAACTCCAACACTGCCACCGTCAGCCTTCAAGTCAATGCCATTCCGGTTGCCCTTTCAGACACCTACACCGCTGTAATTGGGGCTTCCTTAACGATCGCCACCATAGACGGAGTTTTGCAAAATGACACGGATGCGGATGGCTCCCCGCTGGCTGCGAGTGTGGTAGTCAATCCGACTAAAGGAACGTTAAGCCTCAATGCCGATGGTTCTTTTATCTACGCTTCCACGGCGGGTAGTTCTGGCGTTGATACCTTTGTCTATCAGGCAACCGATGGCTTCGCAACCTCGACTCCCACAACAGTGACCCTCAGTTTGCAAACTAACTCAAGTCCGATCGCAACAAACGATTTATATCGCGCCTCCACCGACGGCACCCTTTCAGTCGATGCGTTCACAGGAGTGTTGAGCAATGACAGCGATGCGGAAACGTCCCCATTGGCATTGACAGCAACGTTAGCAACAGGCGCACAAAATGGGACAGTGACGCTCAACTCTAACGGGTCATTTGTCTACCGTCCCAATTCTGGCTATCAAGGACTCGATCGCTTTACTTATCGTGCCAGCGATGGATTGGCAACATCGGGGTTAGCGACGGTTTCTTTATCCGTCTCACCCAATACACCACCAGCAGTTCAAAACGATAGCTATCAGGCTGCCAGCGGTGTTGAGTTTAATCAATCCTCGATCCTTCAGAGCGTCTTAGCAAATGATAGCGATGCGGAAAACAATCTACTGACTGCCAGCGTAGTCTCTGCTCCTGGGAATGGGACGCTCACTCTCAATCCCAATGGCACCTTTATCTATACCTCCAGCACAGGCTATCAGGGAACCGATATCTTTACCTATCGCGCTTTCGATGGACTTGCTAGCTCAACGGCAACTGTGTCAATTTCGGTGAGGCTGAATACGCCGCCCACTGCTCTGCCGGATACCTATACCGCGATCGCCGGACAGACTCTCAATATTACCGCCCCCGGAATTCTGGTGAACGATACGGATGCTGAAGATCCGATTTCAGCCCAGCCCCTTTCCCAACCCACTCAAGGCACTTTAGTGAGCTTCAATGCCGATGGCTCTTTTGTTTATGTTCCAGGAGCAGGGGTCACCACTGGAACTGATTTCTTCACTTATCAAGTCACTGATGGCTTCTTCAACTCGACTCCTGTGACCGTCACAATTAACGTTTCGCCATTAACCGCAGTTAACGATACTTACAGTGTGAACCGCGATAACCTGATTAATGTTCCGAGAACTTTGGGAGTATTAGCCAATGATATCGCTCCCAATTCCACTGCTGCGGTAGTCAGCAACCCCACGCAAGGTAGCCTCACCCTCAATGCCGATGGTTCCTTTGCCTATATCCCCAACTCTGGCGCAACCGGGGCGGACACCTTCACCTATCGCGCTACTAGTGGCGGCAGTAGTTCAACCGCGACCGTCACCATCAACATCAATGCCACCAGTACTCCGCCCACCGTCCAAAATGATTCTGGCTATGTCGTCTCTACCAATGGAACCTTAAACGTAGCAGTGGCAACGGGAGTATTGGCAAATGATACCGATGCCGATGGAGATGTGCTTCGGGCGACGCTAGCCACTGCCCCCACGAACGGTAGCGTTGTCTTAAATTCCGATGGCTCTTTTAGATATATTCCTACGGTCGGCTCGGTTGGTTCCGATACGTTCACCTATCGCGCTACGGATGGCATTAACCTTTCGGCTCCAGCAACGGTAGTTATCACAGTTGGCGGTGCAAATGCTGCTCCGGTGATTACGCTGCCGGGTAGCCAACTGGCGCTTCGCAATACTGACCTGGTGATTCCATCGGGTTTAAGCATTAGCGATGTGGACGCTGGTTCCAACTTGGTGACCGCAACGTTAACTGCCACCAACGGCACTCTGACATTAGGCGGTCTTTCTGGGTTGACCTTTACCACGGGCGACGGTACAGCCGATACAACGATGACGTTTACGGGTGCGATCGCGGCAATTAACACCGCCCTGACCAATCTCAAATTCACCCCCACAAACAACTTCACTGGGGCGGCTCAAATCGGTCTAGTGGTCAATGACGGTGGGTTTACCGGAACAGGCGGCGCACAAACTGGCAGCGGGACTATTTCAATCAACGTGTCATCCGGCGCAGCGCTAGTGGCAAACATCAGCCCTCTCGCAACCAGTTCCAACCCGACTAACCTAACAGCCGTTGGCAATCTGCTTTACTTCGCGGCTGATGATAGCGACACAGGCAGCGAACTGTGGAAGAGTGACGGTAGTTCATCAGCCACCCTACAAGTGGCTAATATCAATCCTGGTGGTTCTGCCTCCTCACCCAGCAACTTTACGGTAGTCGGCAACACCATCTACTTCACAGCAACGAACAGCGGTACAGGTCGGGAATTGTGGAAGACAGACTTGGCAGGCACCTCTACAACCCTAGTCAACGACCTACGATTAGGCACATTAAGCTCTAATCCTGTGGGTTTAGTGAACTTTAACAATACCCTTTTCTTCCAAGCCAATGATGGTTCTGGTATTGCTATCTTCAAGATTGATAGCAGTGGTAACCCGGTGAAGTTAGTCGCATCGCCTAGCTACACCGTTCCAGGAAACTTAACGGTTGTGGGAAATACGCTGTACTTTACAGCCAATGGTGCAACCCAGCTTTGGAAGACAGACGGAACCAATGGAAACACCGTATTGGTAAGGGATCTTGGCTCTGGTGCCCAAATTCAACGGGTGACGGCAGTGGGGAATACTGTGTTCTTTACCGCCATTGATAGCAGCGGCACAGAACTATGGCGGAGCGATGGCACAGCCGCTAACACCGCACGAGTTACGGATCTTAACCCTGGTAGTGCGAGTTCTACTCCCAATAATCTGATGAATGTGAATGGAACGCTTTATTTCTTTGCGCGAGATGCAGCGGCATTCAAACTGTGGCAAAGTAACGCTGACGGTACGGTGACGTTGGTCTCTACGCTTCCTTCGGCAGGACAACAGCCAACAAATTTGACGGCGATCGGTTCCAGGTTGTTCTTTACCGTAGACGCGGGTACGGCTGGAAATCCTGATCTGCAACTGTGGTCAAGCGATGGAGTCTCAACCGCAACGGTGGTGAGAAATATCAATGCTGCTGGCAATGATACTGTGGCATCGTTGACTAACTTCAACGGATCGCTCTACTTCACTGCGAATGACGGTACAGGCAGCAAGGTTTTCCGCACAGATGGCACCTCTGCCGGAACAGTGGCAGTGAGTGGCAATTTCTCGTCGGCTCCAACGGGGCTAACGGTCGTAGATGGCAAGCTGTTCTTTGCGGCTAGCGATGCAACGAATGGAACGGAGCTATGGGCGGTGCAGTGATCCCTTTTGAAGATGGCTCAGGATCAGTTCACAAACATCGGTGGCGGCGATCGCCTCTGTGCCGAGCAGTTGATTTTGCCGAGTCGCAAACAAAGGACCATCAGCGGACGAGGTGGTGACATGTCCATGAGAGCCTTGGACGATCGCAGCATCCAATGGAATCACATCCATCAAATAGCGAAACCCTAACTGTTTCTTCAGCAGAGTTTGAGCGATTTTCATTTTGGGAAATTTAAGTTGTGGATCGACAAATAGTTCTACAGGATCATAACCAGGTTTACGGTGAATATCGACCGTCCGGGCAAAATCTGGCGCGTGATCATCCTCTAACCAGTAGTAATAAGTAAACCAGGCATCAGGTTCTGCGATCGCCACCAACTCGCCAGATCGCGGGTGATCCAAATGATGAGCCTGCTTGCTTGTCTCATCCAATACCTGAGAAACGCCCTCAGTTGACTCTAACAACGCCCGTACTTGATCCAACACAGCCGGATTGTTGACATAGACATGGGCAATTTGGTGATCGGCTACCGCAAACGCCTGACTTGCTCCCGCATCCAGTAACTCTCGACCCATCTCTTCGCGCATGGTCAGCAATCCCTGTTCTCGCAGCACACGATTCAGATGAATTGGTTTTGAAACGGGCGTAATCCCATATTCAGAAAGCACAATCACCTGAGCGCCTTGTGACTCATAGGTGTCAATCAGGTCGCCACAGATACCATCAATTTCTTGCAGATCCGCGCTGATCTGCTTGGGATCTGACCCGAACTTTTGCAAGCAGTAATCTAGATGGGGTAAATAGATCAAGGTTAGGGTTGGACTATAGTGCTGCTCGACCCATTTGGCAGCATTTGCAATCCATTGCGTGGCGGAGATCGAGGTGTTGGGTCCCCAAAAGTTAAACAGGGGAAACTGCCCTAACTCGGCTTGCATCTTGGGTCGCAGTCCGGCGGGTTTGGTGTAAATATCAGGAATTTTTCTGCCATCCGCCGGATACATGGGGCGCGGGGTCACTTCATAATCCGCCGTGGAGTACATGTTGTACCACCAAAACAGGTTGGCACAGGTGAACGATGGATCAAGCGATCGCGCCATATCCCAAATTTTGGGAGCCTGCACCAGTTTGTTGGACTGCCGCCAAAACTTCACTTCGCACTCATCTCGAAAGTACCAACCATTGGCAACAATGCCGTGTTGAGCCGGGGTTTTCCCTGTGAGGTAGGTTGTCTGGGCTGTACAAGTTACCGCAGGCAAGACGGGCTGAATTGGCACCATGCGCCCTTGATCTATCCATCGACACAACCGAGGCGTATACTCTCCTAATAACCCAGGGGTGAGTCCTACCACATTCAGAACAACTGTTTTTTGCATAGGTTCGGCGATCGCGCTCCAGTAGAATTTTGAATTTAAGCGGTAGTGAAGGTTGCCAACACCCACTCATACTCTCGCTGAATGGATGCTGACAGATCCATCTTCATAGCGGCTGGCAACACATCCCAAGTGTAGGTTTCAATCTCTAAATGATTGCAAACAGGCTGTTCTTGCAACAGTTTCAACACATCGATCATGTGATCCTGCGTAGACTGCAAGATCTGGTAGTCGCGGATAAAAATAGGCACATGAAAATGCGTTCGCCACTCTTGGGCATCGGCTTGTTCCAGGTAGGGAAGAGCAGTCACTAAATCAGGATAGTGATGTAATGTGCCATCGTTTTGGCGCTCAATCACTTGATGTAGATAAGTGGATTCAGCAAACGGATGGAGCCGCTCTGCAATGATTTTTCGCTGCTGGATGTCCTCTGGCAAGTGGACTTTGAGGGCAGCACTCAGTTGAATTTTGCCAATGCCAATTCCGGCAGCCTGAAACCGTTCAAAAACAGAGGTTGGATTTTCATATTCAAGGGCGAAATGGCACGTATCGTAACACACTCGAACATGATCTCTGATCCAGGTTTCGGCTAAGTCTGGCGAGAGTCCCAAGGTTTTTGTCAAGTATGCAGAACCAATAGGCAAGAGGGACGAGTGGAAGAAATCGATCACTTCTGCTGCATTCTCAATCAACCCATCTGGCTCTGGTTCCAGATCGATGTGTATCAGCTTTCCGGTTTCGGCTCGAATCTGCGCCATGGTTGCCACCAACTGCGCCAGATGAAGACTACTGGTTTGTAAGAGTAAGTCCCAATTGGTGCGATCGCTCGTCCACCAGGGTTTGTAGGACAGCGGCAAAGTCGAAATTCCCCCATCCATGCCATCAGGCAACAGCGCCGCCAGAATTTGAGTGAGTCGCAGCGTGTAATCCAGTCTTTCTGGCTGAGACCAGTCGGGCGCATAAACCTGATCCTTGACAATCTGGTTGTGAAACCCTCCGTAAGGAAACCCATTGAGCGTAAACACATACAAATTGTGTTGAGCCAGCCATGCTTGAAACTGAGCTAGCGCATTGCCTTCCAGCAGTTGAAGCGTCGCAATATTGGCTAATCGTAGCCCAATTCCAAAGGGCTTTTCTGCCGCTAGGTTTGCCTTTAGTGCAGGAACATAGTGCTTCAGATTATGGAAGACTTCCTGCCAGCTTTCACCGGGATGAATATTGGTGCAGTAGGTTAAGTGAACGCGATCGCCCGTCCCAGTTTTCATGCCAATTCCTCACGATTTATCCACCTACATTTTTTCGCTAATTTACAGATTCAAACATCTCTTGCATTATCAAGATTGCCTGTTGATAAAGAGAAAGATTGACTTGATGAACTTCGACTCCCTTGCCGATTTCCGACAGCAGAGTAACTGATAACTCGCCACCCAAGTGTTCTTGAAACTCCGTCAGTCCTTTGAAAATAGATTGAGGATGACGAGGTTGATCTAAATAGTCTCCAAGCTCTTTCACATACAGCGTAAATCCAAGCATTTGTAGAGTTTTTAGAATCCTCTGCCACTCTGATTGCGAGAGTAATCCACTTAAATAGGCATAGGTGCTATCCAATGCAATGCCGATCGCCACAGCTTCACCATGTCGCAGGTTATAGCCAGTCAAGTGTTCTAGCTTATGAGCCGCCCAATGACCAAAATCGAGCGGTCGTGCCGAACCCATTTCAAACGGATCGCCATTGTAAGCAATATGGTCTAAGTGAAGTTGAGCGCACCGATAAATCAACTGCTGCATTGCTGCCATATCGCGATTAGCCAAGGCATGAGCATGAGTTTCAATCAATCGATAGAACTCTGCATCCTTAATCAATGCCACTTTGACCGCTTCTGCCATCCCTGATCGCCAGTCGCGATCGTCCAGTGTTGTCAAGAAGGAAAAATCATTCAGGACGGCATAGGGGGGCGCAAAGGTGCCCAGAAAGTTCTTCTTACCAAAGGCATTAATACCATTCTTGACTCCCACTGCCGAGTCATCCTGGGATAAGACCGTCGTAGGCACCCGGATCAACCGTACCCCACGATGCGCCGTTGCTGCTGCATAGCCCACCATATCCAGCAGGGCACCCCCGCCGATCGCCATCACATAGGAATGACGACAGATGCCAGCAGTGTTAATCACTTGATGAAGCTGATCGACCCATTCTGGTTGGTTTTTGGCAATCTCGCCACCGGGAACGGCGATCGCATCAGTACTTAATGTCAAAATATCGTGATGGTAATTTGCATAGGCAGCCACCTGTTCCAGCAGCTTATCATGACACTGCAACACGCCTGAATCCACCACCACGATCATTCGCTTTGGACCCACTTCACCATCCGCCGCAATCACTTGTGCCAATAAGGGATTGTTTAATTCAAATAATCCCGTCGTGAAATGGACATCGTAAGTAAACTGAACCGGCACAACTTGGCGAATTAGGGGCAGGCTAGGCGCAGCGATCGCTTTGGGAGTTGGATAAGTGGTTGTCATGTGTTTAGGGCTTAATAAAGGTAAATCAAGATCACTGGAAAAACGAGTTGCACTCACGTCACAGCAAACAATTTTGCTAACCCAGTCGAGAGTGATAAAAGACTTAAAATCAGCAGTCCATAGAGCCAACCAGCAAAGCCAGCCGCCACTGCTGCATCCAAAACAATTAAAGACAAGATGCCTGCCCGGACTGCGGCTCGAATTTGGTCTGGATTTGGATCACGGGCAGCGTTGATAAACGCAGGCATCACTCGCACTGCCAGCAACCCGGCAAAGGGCAAGGCTGGCAAAATGGCATAGTTTGGTAGCAGTCCTAACGCCGCTGTCGCGCCAATCACAACGCCCACTAACACCACTGCCATAATTCCGGTGCTGCTTTTGCCACCATGCACTTCTCCTTGGCTAATGGCAGTAATCGCAGCAATATAAGTAATCGGAATCAGCGCCAAAAACCAGCGCTCCTGAAGCATGGCAGGTAGGGCACTCACCCCCAACAACAGGTTGCCCCCGCGACAAATACCCATGTTGAGCGGACCGAGAATGGTGTGGTGTTTGCCAGCGGCATCATAGAGGAGAGCCGCCAAAGCTACGAGGGTTGCGATCGCAGCACTCACAATTGACACTTGAGCCGCCGCCAAAATTCCGATAATCAATAGGGAACCTCCTAGGGCGATTGCTCCTTGGCGAGACGCTCGACCACTAGGAATGGGGCGTTCTGGACGCTCTTGAGCATCAAGCGCCGCATCAAACACATCGTTGAAAACAACTCCACCGCCATATAGTCCGGTTGTGGCAAGTAGCAGCCATCCTAGGGGAATAAAGCTGGTAAAGGATGCTTGACTGCCAGTAGATTCACTCAAGGTGATTACCAGTCCAGCAGCAGCAAAGCCCACTAAGATGTCTGCCCAAGCCGTGATGATGTTTGCAGGTCGGAGCATTTGGAAATATGCCCACAAAGGCTGCGACTTTAGACTGACCGTGTTCATAGTTCTCCTTGAATAGATGGCTGTCACAAATGGCTATTCGATGATCACAGACTCTCGCTCAGGCTCAAATTCTGGCTGTTGTCCACGCAATACAGAATTACCGTTAAAGAGTTGGCGTTGGTCAACAGGCAGTGGATCGAGCCAGTCTGATTCTTGAATCTCGCCACTCTGGCTGTAGGCAGCAAGGGCATTTTGATAACACACTGCATGGATGTGAGCTTCTGGAATGCCGCGCTCTAGCATCAATTGAGCCGTTTTTGGAACTGCTAGGGGATCACTAATGCCCCAGTCGGCAGCGCTATCGACAATGATGCGATCGCAACCATACTGACGAACAAGCTCGACCATCCGCTCATTGCCCATTTTTGTGTGTGGGTAAATGGAGAACGCCGCCCAAAATCCGTTGTCTAAGATTTCTTGCACAGTTTCTTCATTCGCGTGATCAACAATCACCCGTGCCGGATCGAGTCCGTGTTCTAAACACACCGCAATGCTGCGGCTGGTTCCGGCTTTCTTGTTGCGGTGAGGAGTGTGAATCAGGACTGGCTTATCAAATTCTTTAGCAAGCTCAAGCTGTAAGTGGAAGTATTTGTCCTCTGCGGCGGTCATGTCGTCATAGCCCACTTCGCCGATCGCCACGACTCCTTCCTTGCCAGCGTAAAGCGGCAATAGTTCCATCACTTGATCTGCGATCGCCTCATTATTGGCTTCCTTGGGATTTAATGAGATGGTGCAGTAGTGCCGAATCCCAAACTGTGCTGCCCGAAACCGTTCCCATCCAACCAAGCTGCTGAAATAGTCCTGAAAAGTGCCAGCACTGGTGCGGGGTTGCCCTCCCCAAAAGGAAGGCTCGATCACCGCAACGACTCCATATTGCCGCAGCACCAAGTAGTCGTAGGTCGTGCGGGCTGTCATGTGGATGTGCGGGTCAATGAACATCATTTTTTCGGTATCCATGATTGCCTTATCAAATAGGAAAAAAACACGCAAAACTTCTGAGAGATTAGTGAAGGCTTTGCCAAGTCAGGGTTCCTGATTGCACCAAAGTATTGAGATCCGAAAATCGGCTCAGCAACGCTTTTGCTTCAGGCAAAGGGGACTGAGAGCAAGCTAAAGCGCCCGCCTGACGTTGAACTGAGTCAGGATCATTCAAAACCTTTTCAAAATCTGCCAGAATTTCAGTATTTGCAAACGGTGCAACCGATCGCCATAGTTGAGGCGCTATGGGTCGTTTGGCAGCCCAACGTTCATGGGCATAATCTCTCAACATTTGAGCGAGTTCAGGGTTTGCCCGTTGATCAAGTCCCCAAATCAGATTCAATGGACTGCCCACAAACAGAGCCTTTAGCACCATTTGATTCCACGCTGGCTGGTCAAAATAGTCGGCTGGATAGGGATTGTGCAGGGCGATCGCATTGAAGACTGTGGTGATATTGCTGCGAAGCCCTTCGATCGCCCGTTTGCGTAGCCGTTCTGGATGAGGCAAGAGGGGCAAGCTTTGATAGAGTGCCACCAGTTCTGCAACGTCCGCAGCGGCAAAAAGTTTTTCGAGCGATTTTACATACGCCTCAGCATCCTCATGAGGCAGCGCCAGCAGTAAGAGAGTACGACTGATTTGATCGACACTCCAGCATTGAGGCAACCAGCCCGTTCGGAGTTTCTCAGCCATTTGCAGATCCGCTTCAGTTAGCTGCAAATCCTCTTTACCAACGTGGCGCGGGACAGCACTAAAGGCTGCAAATAAAGCTTTTTCAGAAGCCTGTGCAATCTGGTCTCGTTTTTCATTCAACCAAGCAAGCTTTGTGGTCGGAACCTGTCGTTCAAGCCAGTATTGCAGGAGGTCAACGACACTCGTTGGGTCAGGAATAATAGTAGATCTATGCATCGCCCTGTCACAGGTTTAGAACTTCTACAAGATACTTCTGCCAAAATAAATTATTCCAAAATATGTCATGTCAAAGACAAGACTAAATAAATAGCTAGCTATTTATGAACCTTGAGTAAAGTAGAACTCAGAAGAAGATCCGTGGAAGCCACAATATTCGTCAGATTTCGCGATCCGCTTTTGCCAATAGCTGTAACGCTGGGTTATGCGTTATTCAAGCTTACAAGTAGTTCAAACAGGGTTCGGGTACAAGCCGAAGTTCGCCCGATAGAAAGCGATCGCGCTCAAACCATCGGGCGGTGATGTTTTCTGCGGAACCATCAGCAAACACCAATTCTTCCAGTTGGTAAAACTTTGGATCAACAAAATCAGCACGATAAAGCTGAACCATTTCATGATACGGAGTGCCGCCATAGGTGAAGATATTTTCGCTACAACCGAGGTATTGAATATTGGTCAACGCTGCTTGAATTTCCTCTTGAAACTCTCGCTGAAGCGCCTCCAGACTCGTCTCGCCAAACTCAATCCCGCCGCCCAGCGCCCGATGAAACGTCTTTTGTTTGTAGGGATCGTATCCTTCATAGACAAACACGCGATCGCCCCGAAAAATCAACCCCAATGCCACCGCCCGAATCGCCAAACTTCCCATTACCTCTCGCCTCTCGCCTTAGTTGTATTGATTCTCAAACATCAGATCCGAGCGATGGCTCTCACCCGTTTGCCAATCTTCGTTTTCGCCGCCAATGATCACCTGCTCAATCGTGACAAAATCCTGACTAAATTGGCGAAGTGAATTGATCAATATGTCTAGAGCGATCGCGTCACTGGTGCCCAAATCAAACCAGCAGCGCGCCCAACCGCCCTCATATTCTATATCGCCCATATTGTGCATCAACGCCAGCAAGCTAGTTTCAGCCACATCTTCGTCATACTCCATGTAGCCAACTTCTAGCCCAACTTCTTGCACCTGCATATTTTCAGCATTGAAGCCGCCCAGTTTGCCAATAAAAAACCAAGAATTCAACACTTCCTCAACATATTGCTTTTCCATCTCAGATGGAACCGTGCTGAACTCCAGCCAAATCCATACACTGAATGGATTAAATTCACGAAACCGTATCTGCATAGCGATCGCTCCAAACGTTCCTACCTCCAGCATAGGGAAGGACGACGTAAAATGGGCGAGAAATAGGGGGCAGGGAACAGGGAATAGGAAACAGGGAACATAAGCCAGAAAAAAACTCAAAACTCATAATTCAAAACTCCCTCTTCCCTCTTCCCTCTTCCCTCTTCCCTCTTCCCTCTTCCCTCTTCCCTACTTTCCTCCTGCCAATCGCTCTTTGGTCTTACGCTGTGCCCGCTCCATTTCACGGACTAAGCCAACGAGCAACTGATCTTTTTTGCTCAAAGCTTTGTCGAAATAGGCAAGGCTTTCTTGATCTTTCCCTTGTTTTACTAAGATTCTAGCTTTTAGATACTGAATCTCAGGATTGTTGGGCGTGAGGGCGATCGCCCGATCCACAGAAGCCAGCGCTTTGTCATACTGCTTCATTTCCAAATAGCCCATTGCCAAACCGCGCTCTGCCAAATAGCGGGGATTTGCATATTTCTGTAACCGCTCGACCCCTTTTTCAGAGCTACCAAATGGCAAATAAATTCCGGTGTATACATCCATATAGCCCCGCAGCATATTGAGTTCGGGGTCATTAGGCGCGATCGCCTCTGCCGCATTCAAATACTTGATGACCTGCTGCAATTCCTTCAAAACTTGAGGCGTACCTTTAATCGTGCCCTCTTTTGTAAAAGCATACACACCGTCAAGAAAGTGGCTCACTGCCAGATACATATTGCCGCGCAGCGGATCGGTAGACAATAACTTTTCGGCAGCCGTGCGGGTTTGGGTGGCATAGCTGCGAAACTGTTCTAACGAGGCAGCTTGCTTCTCTTTATTATCTCGACCTACCAAAATATCGTTGTAAGCTAAGGTCGCTTTCATCGACAGTGCCAACGGTTCAGTGGATTCCGTTTGGCTCAAATAGGTTGCGGCAGCTTTGTAATCTCCCTGCTTAAAGAACGCCTCAAACGCAGCTTCAGTTTTATCGCTGATTGCTCTCGGATTTGTACTGCGGAAGGGATCTTTAGCAATGGCGGAACTTGTCAATAACCCGATCGCAAGCATTGCAGTACTCACAATCTGAGAAATGTTTTTGAGAGACAATGTTGCGCGGTCTTGGGGTACGGTTAGGCGGTCAGTCATAATTCAGGTCTCAGTGATCGGTTTCTATCCTAGCTTTGGTGCAATTCTCTAGCAACACAACCGAGTTGGGCATAATGAGAAAGCATCCGCTATGCTAGCTTTGCTAGACGGTTTCATAGAAGCTAGGTTCCTGGTTAAATCTGCTGGCTAAATTTTTCTTATCCTGATGGATTGTCGTAAATGTTGAACCTTAGAAATCTTTCTTATCATCCTCCTGCTGCCCATGTGCCGATTTTAAAGCAGATTAATTTGCAGGTTGCACCGCAGCAACTAACGCTGATTGTGGGTCCTAGCGGCTCTGGCAAAAGTACGCTGTTGGAGATTTTATCGGGGCTATCAGAAAAAACACAGGGAACAATCCATTGGCGTGATCAGGAGCTTACCTCGTTGCATTTGCAACAGTTGAGCGGTCTGGTGTTCCAGTTTCCAGAGCGCCATTTTTGCGGCGGCACCATTTTGGAAGAACTGCGGTTGGGTCATCCAGAAATCACCAGCGATCGCATTCAACAGGCGTTAACCGAAGTGGGATTAGAGCAGTTGTCTTTAGGCGCGAAACCCCACGCTCTCAGCGGCGGACAACAGCGGCGGCTAGCCTTGGCAGTGCAACTGATTCGCCAGCCTCATCTGCTGCTATTAGACGAACCAACAGCGGGACTTGACTGGTCTATGCGGCGGCAACTGGTGGGTCTATTGGCAAAACTGAAAAAACACTGGGGTTTGCTGGTAGTCTCTCACGATGTGGGAGATCTGCTTGAAATTGCTGATCAATGTTGGACTTTACAACACGGTGAACTGCTTTCAGTGACACCGGAGCGTTTAAGAGAGCAAGCATCTAAACCTCAGCTAGTCTCGTAAAACAGGTTATGGCATTTCACACAACATCCAATAGTTATCTAGGGCGATCATTAGGTCGGCAAATGCACTGAATGTTACTGGTTTAAGCAGATAGCCAGCAATGTTAAAGTTGTAGGCTTCAATCCGATCTTGATCACGGTTGGAAGTGGTCAGCACAACGACTGGTGTTTTTTGTAAGGCTGGATCGGTGCGGAGCGCGTGCAAAAACTCAATGCCGCCCATCTTAGGCATATTGAGATCTAGCAATATTAAGCGACGGTGTTCTGGAACCGCATCCAATTGATTTGGGCTGCTGCCCCGTAACATGGCGAGTGCTTCGATTCCATTGGTGGCAATGTAAAGCGGGTTAGAGATATTGTTTTTCTTAAATGCCCGTCTTACGTTCATCACATCTACTTCATCATCCTCAACCAAAAGGACATTAATTAATCGCGTTTCCTGCATTGATTTAGTGTTATTTAATGCTGCTCTTAATTATTGCTAATCACTCTTTTACAGTGAATCTATGACTGACCGTTTTGATTAAGCGATCGCATATTTCGCGGGTCAAATGTCAGTCTCAATTATGACATTGATAGCCCTGTCTATCTTTTTCATATCATAGACGGAGATCATTTAATTAAACTGTTGACCTTTAGAGAGAGGCTCTATGTCTATTGGTGGATGTGATTTAAAGTTAAAAACTCTATCTAAATAGTAGGGATTAAATATGATTCAGATTTAAAACTTTTGTCACTTGGTAAGGAATGAGGCAATGAGCGAACTTAATGTTGTACTAATCGAAGACCACGATCTAACTCGAATTGGATTGCGGACTGCATTAAAGCAGCAGGAAGGAATTCGCATTGTGGGCGAGGCTCCCAACGCTTCTCAAGGGTTGAGAGTCTTGGAAAGTACTCAACCCGATGTGGCGATCGTCGATATTGGGTTGCCCGACATGGATGGCATTGAGTTAACCCAAAAGTTTCGGCAGTTTCAAGCTACAAATCACAACGACAAAACGAAGATTTTGATTTTGACGATGCACGATAGTGAAGATGCGGTGCTGGCTGCATTTGCGGCAGGTGCAGATTCCTATTGCATGAAGGATGTGAGTATTGACAAGCTGGTGGAAGCGCTACGGGCGACTCATTCGGGTTGCTCGTGGATTGACCCCGCGATCGCCAATGTGGTATTACACCAAGTTCGTCAAACTCCATCCAATGGTCACAACACGAACCAAGCGAAAACCGTTGCAATTGGTGCAGTTGATCCAGAGATGGAGCAGGTATTAGAAAGCTATCCGCTGACGGAGCGCGAGTTGGAAATTTTGGAACTCATTGTGTCGGGGTGTAGCAATGCAGCGATCGCAGACAAGCTTTATATTACGGTGGGCACGGTCAAAACCCACGTCCGCAATATTTTGAGCAAGCTGTGTGCGGAAGATCGGACGCAAGCTGCGGTGCGGGCGCTGCGATCGGGCTTGGTGGCATAAGCGGCAGATTCAGGGGATCAAGTCTGAGATAATGACCTCGCACATGACTATCTGCGAGGCGCATGGAAACAATCATCGATTCGCGATCGCCCAAAAATCGCTCCATTAGTTTATCCACGCTGATTTTAATAGCGCTTGGCGCGGGAATTTTGTTTGGAATTGGGCTAAATCAGTTTGCTCCAGCCAGCGTTTCAGGGATTGATCACTATGTTTTAGATCCGATTGGGCAGATATTTTTACGCTTAATTCAGTTTGTCGTTATTCCAATTGTTTTTTCTTCCCTAATTTTGGGGTTAACCCGCATTCAAGATGCTAGTCAAGTAGGGCGATACACGCTCAAACTGATGACGAGCTATGCCGTCACCAGCGCGATCGCGGTTGCTTTAGGTATGGTGACATGCACTATCTTGCAGCCTGGGTCTGGCATCACAGGATTAGCTTTACCAGTCGCCACTATTCAGGAACAAAGTCCATCGCTACTCGATTGGCTGATTAGCTTGGTGCCTGTCAATCCGTTAGAAGCACTCAGCACCGGAAATTTACTGCAAACTATTTTTTCGGCAGCCCTGATCGGCATGGGCATTCAGCTTGCGGGGGAGAAAGCAACTAGCTTTTTGGCGGTGGTGGAAAGTGTGTATGCGATTAGTGAAAAAATTTTATCGATCATTCTCTACACCGCGCCCATCGGGGTTTTTGCGTTGATCAGTTCCATTATTGCAACCCAAGGATTGGCAGTGATTGCCAAACTGCTGGTTTACGTGCTAGGTCTGTTGCTCACCAGTTTTCTCATGGCAGGAGTCTATATTTTGGCATTGGCAATTCTTCAGGCAAAGCCCCTGCATCTTTTGCAAAGCCTGTTTCCGGCGCTCTCGCTTGCTTTTGGCACCGCCAGTTCTAATGCTGCCCTGCCGATCGCCCTACAGAATGTCCAGGAGACTTACGGCTTGCGTCCTGATATTGCCAGTTTTGCCATTCCTCTGGGTACTGCCCTAAAGCGAGACGGTGCCGCAATTTTACAAAGTTTCAATGCCTTATTTATTGCCCAGATTTATCACATTCCGATCACCGCAGAGATGGTGTTAGCGATCGCCCTCAGCGCTTTTCTCGTCTCCTTTAGTACTCCCGGTGTACCCGGTGCCGCTATCATCACCATGACTACTGTATTAGCAGCGGCAGGCTTACCGTTAGAAGGAGTCGCGATCGTTGCGGGAGTCGATCGCCTTACCGATGGCTTCAAAACTGTGATTAACGTCATCGGCAATGTCTCCAATGCAGTCATATTGAGCCATTGGGAAAGACAAAAAGAGGCGAGTGGCGAGAGGTAAAGGACGAAGAACAAACTCAAAACTCAAAACTCAAAACTCAAAACTTCCCTCCCTCTTCCCTGTTCCCTCTTCTCTTGCCTTTCCTATGGCAGAATGGCGAACAGTGGCATAGCCATCTTGTTCTATTGGGTGTTGGAGAGGTTGCATGTCAGGTTTTCAAGCGGGTGGTAAGGTGCCGTTTCAATTGGTTGCGGAAGCTGTTGTGGAAGAGCTTCCTTTAGAGTGGTCAACTCGGTTAAAAATTGACTATTTAGGGAATTCCAGCGATTCATCAGAGGAGGATAGTGGCGCGGATGTGGTGCAGGGATTGAGCCGATCGCCCAAAACAGTACCGCCAAAATATTTTTATGACGATCGCGGCTCTCAACTGTTTGAGCAAATTTGTGATCTGCCAGAGTATTACCTAACCCGTACCGAGACGGAGATTTTACAGCAGTATGCAGGGGCGATCGCCCAGCACACCGGAGCCTGTGAACTGGTGGAATTGGGCAGCGGCAGTTCCACGAAAACCCGGCTGTTGCTAGAAGCCTATCAAGCGCAAGATCATCCCTTGTGCTATCGCCCGATTGATGTCAGCGCAGGAATTTTGGAAAGCAGCGCTCAAAGCTTACTGCAAACTTATGATCACCTAAAAATTCATGCGTTAGTGGGCACTTATGAACAAGCGCTGCAAACGCTGTCAGATGGCTATTTGCCCCAACGAATGATTTGCTTTTTGGGGAGCAGTTTGGGCAACCTGAGCCAGGATGAGTGCGATCGCTTTTTTAATCAGGTGAGATTGGCATTGCGATCGGGGGGCTACTTTTTGCTCGGCGTGGATTTACACAAATCTACTGCCCAACTAGAGGCAGCCTATAACGACAGTCAAGGCGTTACTGCCGCTTTCAATCTGAATATGTTGCAGCACCTCAACCAGCGGTTTGACGGCAATTTTGACGTAGCTCAGTTTGAACATTTTGCTTTTTATAATACTGAGTTACAGCAAATTGAAATGCATCTCCGCAGCCTCAAATCTCAAACGATTGATTTGAAAGCCTTGAACCTGACGATTAATATGGCAGCCGGAGAAACGATTCGCAGTGAAATTTCACGCAAGTTTGATGTGGCAACGCTGCGATCGCAGCTTGAATCTAAGGGCATTGATTCAGTGCAAGTCTGGATGGATACCCATCAATGGTTTGGGCTATTGTTAGGGGAATATCGACCATAACTACTGCGGCGATCGCGGTTATAGATCCCATTTGACATCTTTTTTAATATTGCTGAATAAGGCACCTATAACCCTCTGAATCTAGTCGCTATAGCGTATTTGAACAGTCTCGCCGACGCAGGCAGAATGGGAAATTCTTGAGCCGCTATTGCCTCAGAAGAAAAATATAAAAACATTCCAAAAAAAAATTAAAAATTACGTTACCGCATTTTAATGCGGTAACGTAATTTTTTTTAGATCTGAAAAATTCTTTGATCATGAAGTATATCTATTCATTCCTATCTGTAGCCTTGGCGATCGCTTCTGTTGGTGTTACTGCGATCGCCAAAGCAGACACCGTAAATGCCCGCTGTGATGTCTATGCCAAAGGGCAAGACCGCGCCAAGTCTTCCGGTTCCTGTACCTTTTCCCAACGACAGGGTGCAGTTGGCATTCAACTGCAAAATGGCAAACGCTATGACTTGCGCCCAGTGGGTAGTAACCCCGGCAACTACCGTGATCAGAACGGAAAAGCCGCCTATCGCCAAGCTGGATTGGGCGACAAGGGACAGATTTATCGCCTTGCGAATGAATCCATTTTTGTGTATTGGGATGCCGCTCCCTATAGCAATCAGGGTAATACGAGTGGCAATCAGGGTAACACGATGGGCGGAAGTTCTATGGCTGCTAAGTCCCAGCCTGCGGCGGGTACGACCGTCTCTCGCCTGAATGATTTAGTGGGGGCACGGGCAGGGCAAGCAGAAAACGCAATCAAACAACGGGGCTATCGTTTCGTCAAGGCTTCTCCTTCTGGCAATTCTGTTTACAGTCAATGGCTAGAGGGCAAAACCAATTACTGTGTGACCATCCTCACCGAAGAAGGTCGCTACCAGTCGATCGTCTATGCGGGTGGTTCAGCAGATTGTGCGAAATAGTCGCAATGGCTTAGATCTCTGGCTTGTC
The DNA here is from genome assembly GCF_040830845.1 of Sivoneniella epilithica UHCC 1019. Taxonomy (NCBI): domain Bacteria; kingdom Bacillati; phylum Cyanobacteriota; class Cyanophyceae; order Leptolyngbyales; family Leptolyngbyaceae; genus Sivoneniella; species Sivoneniella epilithica. Next base: position 49,997 of record NZ_JBFPDP010000024.1, on the reverse strand, counting down.
AAAAAAGTCGAAGATCTCAATTCCTGGGTGCTTTGTTTGTAAACCTTTTTGAGGAGTTGTGATCATGTTGAAACGGAGTTTTCCGTTTGTTCTTGCTGCGATCGCTTTTATATCGGCGGTATCACCTGTTTTGGCACGGGGCATTTCTACTCTGAGAGCCAGTAACCCCAATGCGCGGATTAATGTGCGATCGCAACCTACGGTTAACTCTGGTTCACCGCACTATGGCGTACCGGGTGACCAAGTGCGCGTGATTCAGTGTGTCAAAGATCAAGATCGGCGCGGCAGTGGGTTGAACTGGTGCAAGGTGCAATTCGTCCAGTCGAAAGCGATCGGCTGGATTCGTAGTGACTTCATCATCTTTGCCGATGGCGGCGAGTAATCGCCTAAGTTGGCTGATCAAATAGTGGGTTGACTAATTGAATCTAACGAGGAGTAATCAATGAAACGGAATTTGAAGCAAACAATCACGCTGTTGAGTTGTGTCGGGGTGTCGATTACGGTGAATTTTTTGCCGTTGGCGCAACCCGCTTCAGCAGAAGTGATTTCGAGAATGCACGGGCGCTGCAAACTGACCAATGGTACTTACAATGCGTTTGATGGGCATTGTGTCGTTAAACAAAAGCGGCAAGGCACCACCACCATCATGTCGGTAGAACTGGACAATGGCTCCAAATACAACTTTTTCGGTCCCAGTATGCGGGATCTCCAGGTGCAAACCTACGACGGTTTGCATAATGTGCAGTTTATTGGCAACCCGACCAGTGGGTTCTTGAACTGGCGAGAAGAGGGAACGCGGAACATCTTAGCCGTCAAGGTGGATTCGGAATATCCTGCGTCAACGTCCTATGATGCGCCTGAGCCGCCCAAAGTATCGCGGGGTGCTGCGATCGCTGGTGCTGCGATCGGCGTAGGTGCGGTTTTAGCTGGAATTTTGGGTAACAAGAATCGCTCGACGACCCCAGCGAATCCTGTAGTCGAGAACACTCAAGCCAGCAATGTGCAAGTGGGCGATCCGGTCCCTGGTCTGAATGATTTGGTAGGAGCCAGAGCCGGACAAGCCGAAAATGCTGTGAGACAGCGGGGCTATCGTTTCATCAAGACGATCCCGTCTGGCGAAGCAGTTTTTAGCAATTGGTGGGAAGCCGGAACCAATAGCTGTGTCTCGATCCGCACGGCAGAAGGACGTTACGCCTCGATCGTCTACGCTACTCCAGCAGATTGCGATCGCTAGATTGTCATTGAGTTCTCCCTTTCCTCCCAGAACAGGGGAAAGGGAGCTTTAACCAACGTTTTAATCTGAATTTATGACTTCTACTGATATTTCTAGAATTCTTTACGGTTCTCCATTAGCGAAACCTAAACCCGCTAAGTTTGCGATCGCCGTCCTGCTGGTCTTAGTCCTGATCAGTAGCTACACGTTGTTCACGTCTTTACAATCAAAAATCACCTCACCGGATGGGATGCGCGTCATGGCGATCGCTTTCTTCTGGTCAGCCCTATTTTCGTCAGGCACTGTCGCCATTCTCTGGTTCCTCGATCGACGGGAACACGAATCTCGCTGGCTCTATGCCATTGCCTTTCTGTGGGGTACCTTCATCGCCACGGGCATTGCTCTCCCGTTTAACCAGATCATCATCTCCACCATTGCGGATTGGGTTAACGCCCATCCAACTGTGAAAGACTACTTGGGAGCCAACGCCGGCTTCAAAATTGCTGCCCCGATCGCGGGTCCTCTGGTGGAAGAAATCACCAAGGGCGCTGGAGTGCTGCTGCTGTTTCTCCTGCTGCGATCAGAATTTGACAATGCCCGTGACGGCTTTATCTACGGTGCATTGATCGGGGCAGGATTCAACTTTCTCGAATCGGTGCATTACGTCGTGAGTGAATATGCCAAATGGGGCTATGCTCCTTGGCTAATTCATATTGGCGCACGGCACGCCCTATTTGGCTTTGCCGGACATGCCCTCTATACGGGCATCTTTGGGCTATTTTTGGGCTTATCTCGCCAAACCACTCGCAAATGGTGGCGCTATACGGCTCCCGTGGTGGGCTGGCTGTTGGGCTTCTCGGCGCACTTCTCACAAAATATCAGTATGTTGCTGGTGGTGATGGCTCAACGGTCATCTGGCGCGGCAGTTTCTGCTGTGGAAACTCCACCCCTCGGACTGAATATGCCAGGAGGTCTACCGTTTGTTCTGGGTTGGTTGGCGTTTAGTGGTAGTTATGTGCAGAAGTTTTTGCCGTTCTTGCTGCTGGTCGGGTTCATCCTCTGGCGCAGCGGCGTGTGGGAGCGGCGCGTGATTCGAGACGAGTTAGCCAATGAAGTCGAACCCGTGATCACGCCAGCAGAATACGAGGGAGTGAAGCGCGATCGCATTCTCAGAACCCGCCGCATTCCTGGGTACAATCGCCGCACTGCTGCTGCCTTGGTCAGAGCGCAAGACGAACTGGCATTTCGCAAATGGCGGCTGAAGCAACAGGGACAGGATATAGAAACCGATGTGCTGGTGGCATCCTGGCGCGATCAGTTGATGCGGTTGCGGGAGTCAGTTGAACCTACGGTAGCGTTGGGCGGAACGGTCTAAACCCATGACTCCCTCCACTTCCCTTCCATCCGCTGTTACTGCACTCATGACTCTCTACGGTACTCCCGGTCAGGCGGGATTTGGCAGTGCCGTGTTTTATGACGTGATCAAGCCAGGGGCAGATTTAGAACCCATTGCGGTGCGGTATTACCAACACTTTGTCGGCGATCTTTGGGAACGATTTGGTAAATCAGCCTGGATGAGAACAGGGAGAAACTATTTTGTTATTACGCAAGGGCGGCATTCGAGAAACGGGCGGCAAGTTTAGGGTGGAACATGAAACGGTGTGGCTCTATCCGACCTATGAACATCAGCAGCTAGAGTTGCTCAAGCCAAATTATATGGCTCAGGTGCAGCCTGTGGAGTCGGGCTGGCATCCCAGTCAGGTGAGAATTGGGTCATGGGCGAAGATTACGGACAGTGTTCAGATTATGCAAGCAGATGCGATCGCCCGTTTGTTACCTTTTCACATTTGGAATATGCAGTTTGTTACAGAGCGGCTGAAGTGGAAGCCAACCCAACCGCTACAGGGGCTTTTTCTTCGCGTATACACGCTGCCTGAGCCACAGATCATTCCTTATATTGAGTCCTATGGTAGCTGTAAATCCTGGATTGACCTACAAGCCGCGATCGCGTTGGATGAAGCTTATCCGGTGTTGGGTGAAACGGAGTATCAGCAGCAGGTGAACGCGATTCGAGGAGCAGCGGATGAATCGGTTAGGACGTAGAGATCTTTGAGAACTCAGGAATAACAGATGGTGGTTTTGACCTTTTCGCGTACTGTAGCAGGAATCAGGATGAACTTTCTGCAATCTAGAACCTGAAACCTAACTGTAAACTTTTTTAAAGCTTGCGCTGCATTTAGCAGGAACTAGCGTAAATAGTATCCATCTAGCTCTATATCTGGTGATATACCGTTTGGGCTGGATGAAGGTGCGATCGCTAGTTTTGCTGCATTTTTCTAGCGCCAAGACTCGTGCTAAGACTAGCGCCATTTTCAGAAACCCTCTGCTTACTCCTCAACACCATGCAAAACCCAAAATTTGAGCCTAAAGAGCAGTTTTTGCCTGCCGAAGATTTTTCGGTGGATGTACCGCAACTATTGAGAGTGGGGCTGGTCGGGATGCTGACTGCTGGAACGCTAGCGATCGCGGCGATGCGGGTGCAGGCTGCGGCTTTAACAAATTGGCGTTATGATCCGGCGGCTCGACAGTTGGAAGTGACAGTTAAAGAAGGAGTGACACCCCGCTACTTTTTGATGGCACAACCTGCCCGAATTGTCTTGGATCTGCCGGATACTGAGGTGGGCGAAGTCAGCGTGAAAGAAACCTACTCTGGAGCAATTCGCCAAGTGCGAGTTTCTCAGTTTCAGCCCGGTCTGACACGAATTGTGATGGAACTTTCTACGGACGCGGTTTTTGCTCCAGGGCAAGTAAAGCTAGAGAAGACCAACCAATCCACCTGGGTATTGCGCCCATTAATCGCGAATGCGTCAACGGCTAAAACAGTGGCGGAAACGGTAGGAATGCCTCCCAGCCAAGCTTCAAGTCAGGCGGTGGCAGTCAGCGAAAATGCTAACAAGCCCACCCCAAACCCCGTCTCGGCTCTGCCGCCGCCGCCCTCTTCAGAACTTGATTTGCCAGCTAGTTTTCCTCCGGTGCCGCCAAAATCATCCGCGACTGTGGTAACGGTTCCTCCAACAGCCCCCTCTGCTCAGAAAGACGCGCTTCAGCCAGCTAGCGCTCAGCCAGCGCCGCCTGAAGGGTCGGATGTCAGCCCGATGAACAATACCTTGATGGAGGGCGATGTTTCTTTGCCGCCTGTTGCTTCACGGTCTGTTCAGTCCAACACTCCAAGGTTAACGACCGCTCCGCCTCCCCAAGTGATTCCCGTAGGGATGCCTGTGGAAAGCTTCGCTAACGTTTCACGAATCGCGCAAGTATCTCCCACGGAGAAAACCACGCCACTGCCCCCTAGCGCCGCGCAGTCACCGTCTGATCTATCAGTTGATGTCACGAATGCAGTCAAACTAGAGGTTCCGCCGCCTGTTTTGCTACCCGCCGCTAGTGTGGTCATGCCAACGCCAGCAGCCCCGCGATCGCTTGCCATTCCTGCAACCATAACGGGGCTGTCAATACAAACCCAACCGCTAGCAGTACCGACGATCGCGCCTTTGACTGCTCCGACGGCAATTGAAGCCAGCAAACTGGGCGACGCGATCGAAATTCCATCGACGATACGCATTGCCAGCAATCGTCCGGCACAGGTGACGGTTCCGGCGATCGCAGTCTCGACTCCAACGCAAAATCCAACGCCACAGGCAGCAGTTCCCTCGTCGATCACCTTTGCTGCGCCCCCTGCAACTGCCATGCCGCCGCTTGACTTACCTGTGCTTCCTGCCCCGGTTTCCCCTGTTGTCGTGCAGCCACCCGTTCCCAGCGTGATGCAGCCCACCCTCCCTACAATGCAACCGCAGTTACCGACGCTTCAACCTGCCGCTCTACCAGTTCTACAGCCGCCGATTTCTAGCGTAATGCAGTCAGCCGAACCAATCCAATCGCCACAGATACAATCGTCCCAATTGCAGCCAACTCAACTGCAACCCGTGCGTCCCATTCAGCCACCGATTTCTAGCGTGATGCAGTCGGGTCCGCCCATGATGCCGCTGCCCTCTACGGTGGCTCAACCGCCTGTTTCCAGCGTGATCCAAATGCCAGCGATGCAGTCGCCCATGCCGTCATCTGGGTATAACCCTCCTGCGATCGCGGCAACCGTGTTTCCGTCAACCATGGTTCAGCCTACTAGTTTGCCTCAACCCACCTTTTTAGAGGGAGGCAGCAGCCAAACAGCCATGGTTTCGGTGCTGCCTCTACAAACCCCAGCACTCACACCCCAAGCTCCAGCCGTGTCTGTGCCGCCCTTACAGCCTATGGATCTCCCGACTGCAACTGTGACACCCATTCAGATGTCTCCAACAGTGCCTTCTGGAGATGCGTTTCCCCCTCCCTCTACCATTGAGTTTGGTAAATCCTTGCCCGTTGGCGGGGCAAATGGGTTAAACACGGCTCCCGCGACACTGCCCAATTATTCAGCTACAACTTCAGCCACAGCAATCCCCATGATGCCATCGGTGACATCACCCCTCACCAGACCAATGATGTATCAATCAACGGTGCCAGGGTTGATTTTGCCTGCGGGAGCAATGCTGATGTTGAGCTATCCCGGCACTGTTGATCTTAGCCTGACTGCGGGAATGCCCCGGCAGGAGGTGCTAATTTTGCAAACCGAGGTGCGCGATTCTGTGGGGAATATCGTGTTTCCACGAGGCAGTTTTGTCACCGGACAATTTGATACCAACCGCGAGGGCAGTCGATTTATCGCGATGGCAATTACCCAAAGCGATCGCGCAATTCCCTTTGCTGCCGAATCCGACGCGATCACTGGCAATCGAGAAATATCTGGATCATCCCTAGCGCTCTTTTCAGGAGCCGGCGCATTGGCAGGTGGATTAGTCAGCAACTTCTCAGGCTTGGGGGTTTTATTAGGTGGGGCTGCTGGGGCTGCGACCAACCTCTTCACCTCACCCAAACCTGCCACCATCCAGCCAGGGCAAATCATTCAGGTTCGCATGACCCGTGAAGTGCGCTAACTAGACTTGGAGTTAAAACTGCTTGTTATCCGGTTCAGCTACGGGCTTACCATCAGGACCGTTTTGATCTAAAAACAAATTTTTGGCAAGATCATTCTGATAAATACAGCTAATATCCGGAGAGCTTTCTAGCGCTCCTGTAAAGCCAAAAGTGTTCATGCGTCGCTTACATTCACGCACCTGCTCGGCATCAACCAAGTTCCGCTGTTCTAAAATTGACCAGTTGTTGGTTCGTAAAACGCATCCTGGACGGGATGTTGGCTGAGACACATAAAAATTCAGCGGGTTTAGCGTCACAAAAACTCTTAAATCGGTGACGATCGCGCTTGCCCCAAACTGAACACATATTTCCGGATTCGGCGCTTTGTTATCTAAATCGCTTTGGGTGACAATTTTGGTGCCCGTACTGCTGTTATTGCCACCCACAGAGCTAAAGCCCATGCCGATCCCAATTCCTAGAATCAAAACCCCCGCCAATATTGCCAGAGATGTGGCATTGAGAATAATGGATTTTTCGGGCTTGCGGGGTGGCTTATTGCTCGGTTCTGGAGTGGAGTAATCATCATACTCCCGCTCAAATTCGCGATCGCGTTCGTAGTTATCTATAGAGGAACGGGGACGACGCTTTGCCATGGGTTTGTCTATACACTATGCAGCATGTTTCTGTTTGAGTTTAGCAGTTGGGGCAAGAGATGACAGGCGTTGCTCTATCGATCGAGGCGAAGTTTGGGATTGATTTAGCCTAAAAGGTAAGCACATGTTGAACTTGCCCTAAGATGAGGAAGACCAGTAGCAGGTGATAACGTCAAGCATCGTGGCACAAGTCGTTTTAGAAACTATTTACAAAAGCTTTCAGCCTGGAACGCGGCAAGCGGACATAGCACTTCCAGAACAGACCTCGCTTCGCCATCCGGCTGCGGTTCTGCGAAACATTAATCTCACGGTCAACGATCGCGAGTTTATGGTGTTAGTCGGTCCATCGGGCTGTGGTAAAAGTACGCTGCTGCGGCTGATTGCCGGACTAGAAGATCTCACAGGCGGCAACATTTACGTCGGCGATCGCCTAGTCAATCACCTGCCTCCCAAAGAGCGCGATATTGCCATGGTGTTCCAAAATTACGCCCTCTATCCGCACATGACCGTATACGACAACCTCGCGTTTGGGCTACGAAGAGCAGGGAGAGGGAACAGGGAACAGGGAACAGGGAACAGGGAACAGGGAATAGAGCATGAAATTCAAAACTCAAAACTCAAAACTCAAAACTCCTCCTCCATCCCTCTTTGGCTAGAAAATTTGCTGATTGAAACGACTCGCAAGTTGCCTAAGGGGTTGCGCTATCAGCCCCAGCGTGAAAAGGATATTGATCAACAGGTGCAGCGGATTGCTCAAATTTTGCAAATTGATGGATTGTTGAATCGGTTGCCCAAGCAGCTATCGGGTGGACAAAAGCAACGAGTGGCGTTGGGCAGAGCGATGGCGCGAGATCCACAAGTATTTTTGATGGATGAGCCGCTATCCAACCTGGATGCAAAATTGCGGGCAGAAACGCGATCGCAAATTGTTAAGCTTCAGCGCCAACTGGGTACAACCACCATTTATGTGACCCATGACCAAACTGAAGCAATGACCATGGGCGATCGCATTGCGGTCATGAATGCCGGACAAATCCAGCAAATTGCTTCTCCCTTAGAACTTTATAATTATCCAGCAAATCGATTTGTGGCGGAATTCATCGGTTCACCGCCCATGAACTTCCTGCCCATTCAGGTAAAAGCGCCGCTGTTAACTAGTCAAGATCCGTTTCGACTCACGCTTCCAGCCCTATGGGAATCGGCGCTCAAGCCTTACGACGGACAAGAAGTTTTGCTAGGAATTCGCCCAGAGCATTTGAGCGTGGGGATGCCAGCGCCCAAAAACTTGCAGGTGCGGGTGGAATTGGTGGAAGCCTTGGGCAGCGAAACCTATCTGACTGTGCGCTGGCTGGATGCACCAACCACGCGCCCGATGCTGTTACAAGCCCGGATTGAACCCGATCACTCGGTGCGGGTGGGAGATGATGTGTGGTTGGCGATCGCTCAAGATAAAATTCACCTGTTTGATCCCAATACTGGCTTGGCGATCGCTCCTTAACTTAACTTAACTTTAGTTGGTTTGTCCTGTGACGTTAACCTGAACGCCTGTGACCGTTTCCGTGCGATCGTTATAGTTAAACGCAACCCGGTAAGACTTGACAAGGTAAGCAACCTGCATCCGACGATCTTCCGAAGGGCGATATCCCTGATGGCTCATTGCCTGTTTGACCGTTTGAATGTTCCAATTCATATATCGAGAATATTGGCGCTGGAGTTGCAATCGTTGCGCTTCAATGTCAGAGATGGGAGCTTTTGCGGCTGACACATTCACAAAATCGCCGCGAATCCAGCCTTCTGCACCCGATTGATTAAATTTCACATAGCGCCAAGTGTAGTTATCGCGTCCTTGGGTTGACCACAGCACTTGTACGCGATCGCCCGCGAACCCATAGTGAGGCGCACTGGCTTGAGTAGTTGGCTCAGACCGAACCCGAATCCGTGAACCAGCGGTGTTAGAGGTGAGTACGGCAGCTTGGGCAAAAGCCGCTACTGCTGTGCCTAAAGAAAGAGAGACTGTGGCGATCGCGGTCAAAAGGGCAAATTTGGGTTTCATGATAGCGTCCTTTGAAAGTACAGGAATGATGGGGAACTTAATTCAAGCATCAAGTCTCCCCCAATCCATTTCGGCTAGGATGCAATAAATCACTCACAGGGGTTAGTTGCTGAGCGGCTGGATAACTTTAGCGATCGCCCAAAAACCATAGCGCATTTCGCGAAACCTCATCCACCCCTCCACCCATCACCGTTCAATCGGCACCAAAGTAGGCTGCTCTGTGCTTACCAATCCACCCAAGCTCAGACAATCATTTCTCTTTGTTGGGTGAAATGAGTGATTTGTTCCATCGAGTCAACGAAGCCAAACAAAAATATAGATTTTTTGTTGAACTTTTTTAGGTAAATTTGCTAGCAATAGGTGGGCAAATGAATTACGCATCGTGTACAAATGGCAGTAGGTAGAGTTCTCTTAGAAATCAGAAATCTCTTAATCATTGCCGCTATACCGTATCATTTGCACAGTGTTTTAATTAATTTACGGTTTGCTACAAAGCTGCTATGACTGCAACTATCGCCCTGATCGCTCACGACTCTAGAAAAGACGATATCGTCAGTTTTGCTACAACTTATGCTCCTGTATTGGCGCGCCATCGCCTGATTGCGACGGGTGCTACAGGTCAGCGGATTCAAGCTGCAACAGGGTTACCCATCGAACTCAAACTAGCAGGACCTTCAGGAGGTGACACTCAGATTGCCGCTGAAATCTGCGATGGAGATGTGATCGCCGTTATTTTTCTGGTCGATCCGCTGTATGCTCAGCCCCACGAGCCAGACATTCAAGCATTGCTGCGCGTTTGCAATGTTCATAATGTGCCGCTTGCAACCAATCTCAGTACGGCTGAGGTCATTATTCACCGTTTGGCAAAACAACAAGTTGCCCATCTGATTTACAATCCCGTTGCAGGACAGGGAACCGGTGAACAAGATTTAGAGTTAATTCGGCAACTGCTGCAACCTCACATGAGTTTGCATATTCACCTAACGACGGCAGAAATAGATCCCGAAGAATTGGTGAATGAGGCGATCGCAGCCAATGCCGATATAGTGATTGCGTCAGGTGGCGATGGCACCGTTTCCGCTGTTGCTGGAGCCTTAATTGGCACTGGTATTTCATTGGGTGTGATTCCCCGTGGGACTGCCAATGCGTTTGCGGCTGCCTTAGGTATCCCTCGCCTTTTACCCATTCGGGCGGCTTGCCAGGTGATTTTAGCAGGGAATACTCTCACGATTGATGCGGCTCGCTGTAATGGATTGCCGATGATCTTGCTAGCAGGCGTAGGCTACGAAGCAGAAGCCGTGGACTTGGCTAGCCGCGAATTAAAAAACCAATGGGGCGCGATGGCATATTTGATGGCAGGTTGGCAAATGTTAGGCGTTCAGGAACCCTTTGAAGCAGAAATTGAAGCGGAGGGAGAAACCTATCACATTCAAGCCTCTGCAATTACGGTTGCGAATGCTGCGCCGCCGACCTCTGTTTTGGCACAGGGAGCCGGACAGGTAATTTATGATGATGGACTGCTAGACATTACTATTGCCACCAGCGAAACAAAGATGCAAGCGGTCACCACGATGGTGAAAATGCTGGGATCGGCACTGGTGGGAGCCGATGCTCAACAGCAAAATGTTTTACATGGGCGCGCTAAGGACATTAAAATCACAACGACCCCACCGCAAAAAGTGGTGGTGGATGGCGAGGTGATTGGCATGACCCCGATTTATCTGGAGTGCATTCCCAACGGATTAAGCGTGTTAGCACCGATCGCTGGAGGACTTTTAAGCTAGTGATTTGCTAATCCGTATCCTGCTACTCGCCATTCTCCTAAGATAAATAGCCTAAATAGCCATGCCGCAGATTGTCACCCCTGTTTGGAGTTTCTGTGCCGCGATCGCGTCTCTGATTATCCCTCTGATTGCGCCTTCAGCCAGTGCCCAAGTCATTCCCGATCTCACCCTTCCAGTGAACTCGCAAGTGATCCCTGGATGCACAGTTTGCACGATTGACGGCGGCACTGTGCGGGGTGTGAATCTGTTTCATAGCTTTCGTGAGTTTTCCATTCCCACAGGCGGTTCTGCCAGGTTCAATAATTCAGCGCAAATCCAAAATATTTTGACGCGGGTCACTGGGAATTCTATTTCCACTATTGATGGATTACTTCACGCCAATGGCACTGCTAATTTATTCCTGCTGAATCCCAATGGCATTGTATTTGGGCAAAATGCTCGTCTACAAATAGGCGGTTCTTTTTTTGCCAGTACTGCCAGTAGCTTCAAGTTTCCGGACGGTAGCGAGTTTAGTGCGATCAATCCCCAAGCACCGCCATTGCTCACGGTTAATGTGCCGCTGGGATTGCAATCCGGTAGTCTTGCCTCCGGTACGATTATTAACCGAGCAACCTTGAGCGCGGGGCAAGACTTGATCTTGGAAGCGACCCAATTGGATTTACAAGGGCAGCTAATCGCAGGCAGAGATTTGACGTTGAGCGCACAGGATACGGTGCAAGTTCGAGATACGATCGCAACTCCCTTTTTGGCACAGGCTGGCAGAGATTTGACCATTCGGGGCGATCGCGGCATAAATATTCTGGCGCTCAGTCATCCGGGTCACGTGCCGTTTCAAAGTGGTGGCACTCTTAGCTTAATGAGTGACGGGATCGTTTCTGGCGATGCCAAGTTTGCCACAGGAGGGCGGTTTCAGGTCAACAGTGTATCGGGTCAACCCGCGCAATTCGTTAGTCTTTATGATCCGATTATTAGTGCCGTTGGGGATGTGGAGATTGGTGGCAATTACAATGGTGTAGCGTTGTTGGTCGAGTCTTTGGGCAGCGTCCGCTTTAACGGCTCCGTGACGATTAATGGCAATGATATCACCTTTAATCCGGCTGATCCTGATCCCGATTTAGCCGCGCTGGGCGGCTCGAATGCGTTCATTGTCCGAGCCGGACGACCCGCATTAGCCTATGCACCTACGGGGTTGCCCTTAATCAGCGGTGGCGCAACTTTTCAAGCCGCAGCAGGGCTTCCGGCAAGCATTACTATCGCTGGCGACGTGCTAACCAATGGTGGACCGATCATCTTGGATACGCCCAACGGCACCATTAATACTCAAACATTATTGTCGGCTCAGTTCCCCACGGGCAATGCGGGGGCAATCAGCGTTTCTACGGGCAATGGAGACATCACCATCGGCGGTCCCGTTATTCCGTTTTCCTTAGGTGCTGGGAATGCGGGGGCGGTCAACATTATTTCAGGCAATGGCAATATTCGCTTGGCAGGAACGTTGTTAGCATTTTCTCTAGACGGCAATGGCGGCGGCGTGAATATTCGCACTCAAAATGGAGATATTCAGGTTGCCGATGAATTGAATACTTTTTCAACGGCGGGTGGCGTGGCAGGGGCGATCGCGCTTTCTACTCCCAACGGCTCAATTACTACTAATAAACTCAATGCTTTTACTATCGCCCCTGGCAATGGGGGCACGATTCAGATTATCGCAGGTGACACTCGCAACGCTCCTCTCAGCGGCAATATTGCGATCGGGGAAGTGAACACATTTGCAGTGAATGGCTCTGCTGGTGCAGTCACTTTTGCCAGCAGCAACGGCACTATTGAGGCAAATAAGATTATTGCCAACTCCTTCGGCGGCGGTGCAGGCGGGACGGTCACCCTGGCGACGACTAACGGTAACATTGCGATCTCGCCCAATAACGATATTCAAACGATTGGCTTTGGCGGCAATGGCGGCAATATCAATGTTTCCACAACGAACGGCACGATCGCTACGGGGAAGCTCTTTTCTTACTCCGTTCCTGGAAACGGCGGCACCGTAGCAATTAGCAATAATGGCGGTGACATCAACCTCAACGGGATTTTGTCTGACTCGCAGGGGGCAGGGCGGGGCGGCAACATCAAGATCGCCAATCAAGATGGCAACGTTACAACCACATTTGTAGTCGCAAAATCGCAGTCGGGGCAAGGCGGGGAGATTACCATTACCGCCGATCGCGGTGGTTTGAACCGGGCAAGCACCATTAGTTCTAATGGCGCGATCGCTTTTTCCGAAGAAGGGCAAGGCGGCACGATTTTCCTGAGGGCAGCGGATGACATTGACTTTAACAACATCAATACCAGCGGTAAATTAGGCTCTGGCACCATTACTGCGATCGCGGGCGGCACCTTTTTTTCGCGGATTCGCAATACGGATCTGCTGACTCAACCAGTTAGCCCGATTATTGCCACTGATACCTTCGGGGCGGGGCGGGGCGGGGATATTCGGATTGATGCGCGATCGGTGCGGATTCAAGATGGCGCTCAAATCTCGGCATCCACCCATGGCAGCGGCGATGGCGGCAATATCACGATTCGCACCACCGACAGCGTTGAGGTGAGCGGAGTTTTGCCCCTAGGCGTGAATCCTGGCGTAGAAGAGAACCCGGCAGGGGTTGTCAGCATTCCTCCGGGGGGAGATGTGGGCAGCTATTTACCTACGGGCATCACCAAGAATGGGGTCAATTTGAATGATATTTTCCCCACCGGAATTTTTACTCAAACGGATGATGCTTCAACGGGAAACGCTGGCACCATTTCCATTGAAACCCCCCGGTTGACTGTGCAAGATGGAGCCGCGATCGCTGCCACCACCTTTGGGCAGGGCAATGGTGGCACGATTCGTTTGAATACCGGCAGCACTTCAGTGACCAATGGAGCCTCCATTCTCAGCGGAGTTGCCACCGGTTCCGCAGGCATCAGCGGCGCAATTGAAATCCAGACCGAAACCCTCACGCTGACTGAGGGATTAATCCAAAGCAAAACCCTAGGACGCGGCAATGCCGGCGCTATTCAAATTACGGCAACTAATGCCGTGACGCTGGCTGGGGCTGGCAGCGCTATCCGGTCGGGCAGCGGTGATGCTCAAACAACTAGCGGCATAATTGGCGAAGGCGGCAGTCTACGGATCACGGCTCCCACTGTGGAAATTCGCGATCGCGCTGTTCTTAGTGCCGAAACCTACACGGGATCGAGAGGTGGCAGCATTTTCGTGACTGTAGATCAGTTTGATGCAGCCACAGGCGGACAACTGCGAACCACCGCTTTTAATAGTGGGCAAGCGGGCAATATTTTTGTCACGGCTGCCAACCAATTCACCCTAGCCAACCCAGAAACGGGTTTATTTGCTAACACGGCGGCAGGCTCCACTGGCAGCGGCGGTAGTATTTTCGTCAATACTGAAGCGGCGTTGATTCAACAAAATTCAGGCATTGCTGTGGATAGCCTGGGCACGGGGCAAGGGGGTAACATCCAAATCCAAGCAAACCGGTTGACGTTCCGCGATCGCGGCTTCCTTACTGCCGAAACCGCTAGCGCTCAAGGCGGCAACATTAACCTAGATATTCAAGAGATTTTACTATTACGCCAAAATAGCCTAATCTCAGCGACCGCAGGCACCGCCCAAGGCAGCGGTGACGGGGGCAACATTAACATCAAAGCCCTTTTCATTGTCGGGGTTTTAGGCGAAAACAGTGACATCCGCGCCAATGCTTTCACAGGCAATGGTGGCAAAATCAACATTACCGCCCAAGGCATTTTTGGGCTGAAATTTCAGTCTAAACTCACCCCCTTCAGCGACATCACCGCAAGTTCTCAGTTTGGCATCAACGGTACCGTTATCCTTAACCTACCCAACATTGATCCGAATCGTGGTTTGATTGCTTTGCCTTTCAGCCTAGCCGACCCCTCTAACCAAATAGTTGTAGGATGCTCTGCTGGAGGGCAAGCACGCAAAGAGAATCGCTTTATTGCAGTGGGGCGCGGCGGCGTACCAACCAGTCCAGAGGATAGTTTTGGGGGGAGTCAAGTGTTAGTCAATTTAGTTGAAACACGGGAACTCATTGGGCAGCAAGCAGCAACCGACAAACAAACTCTGAAGGTTGACCCCTGGCATCTGGCACCTAACGCTTCAATGGTTGAAGCTCAAGGCTGGGCGATCGCCCCTAATGGAATTGTCTCTCTGATCGCTCAAGCCCAAACAGTCGTGCCTCATTCCAACTGGCAACCCCCGGTAGAGTGCTTAGAAAGTACACCCTAACTCTATCTATTACGCCCCTGTCCAATTCTCTATAATTTAGTAAAACAAAACCCCTGAAAATCAATGCTTTCAGGGGTTTATTCTTAAAGCGGGTGGGGGGAATCGAATCCCCATCATTAGCTTGGAAGGCTAAGGTTTTACCACTAAACTACACCCGCAAAACTGATTGTCAGAAAATAAAGGGATTTGACTGACTTACCAGGCATTTACCAAGGTAACATACTACAAGTCATTCAGGCTATTGGGTTAAAGTGATTTGGATATCTAAATTGCTTGACACCGGACGTTTGAGATCGCCTTCTAGCGTGTAGGCAGGAATAAAGCGGGAGAGTTTCGTGACACAGGTTGCCAATTCATCGTACTGAATGTTGCCACTTGATTGTTTAACAGTAACCAGCTTTTGAGGATTCAAAATCCCTGTTTCATCAAGAGGAAGCTGAAGTTTCACGGGTTGACCAAAACTGTGGAGGGCTTCAGGCGTAAGTGTGCAGGTCGATGGATCTGAGGAAAAAAGTTTAGTGGGTTCACCCAGAAGCTGAGCCGAAGTTGTTGATTCAATAGAGCTACTTTCAGAATTAGACGTTAAGTTTATCGCTCGAAACTGCGCCGTAAATTGAGCAGGAGTAGGACTCGAAGGAATTGGAATAGACGCGATCGCCCTATTTGAATCGTCCTTCACCTCTGTCGGATTTGGCACTATGGGCACATCTGGCAGGCGCGTGTTAGAGGTAGCAGGCACAGATTTTTTGAGGGTGGAATCATCAGGAATAGGCGCAGTCGTTAGAGTAGAGCGCTTGGGTTGGGAGGTGAATGGAGATGTGTCCACAGGAGAAGGAAACGTCTTTTTAGAGGGGATCGATTGAATAGGTGCGCTACGAGTTGGAGTAGTTACCAATGGTTCTGTAATGGGCTGAGTTGGGGCAGTTTGTGAGGAAGTCGCTGGAGTAGAAATTGCTGGAGTGGAGTGCATCGTTTGCGTAGTGTCCTCTTCAACAGGTTGATTGGGTTGAAAACTTTTTGACGGAGGAAGCGTTGCTTGACTTAGAGATGTGCTGCTATCCTCTCCAATCGGTTCCAAAAATTCTACTGCGATCGCGGTAGGGGTTTGCTGCACAACTGAGTTCGCCAAAAAATTCTGAACGGTCGCCCCTGCAATGAGATGAAACAAGAAAGAACCTGTTAGCACATATAGCCACAGTTTGGGCGGATCGGAATGTCGGCGGCAGGGGTGGGTAGTGGGCGCAATCAAACGGGTCATTGTCGAGCGATCGAGTGCAAAATGGTCGGGCGATCGAGACAATGGTAGCGAAGGATGCTGCTTTTTGACATGAATTCGTCTCTTCAGGTGAATCTACTCCAAAATTTTGCCTGTATTAATGGAGCAAATTGCTTTGTTGTTTTAGATCCTTTATTTTAAGTCCGTCGTTTTAAGTTGTTGCAAGACCTAATTATGACTGCACCGCTTCGCTCTTTAGGAATTCCGCCCAATGCTTGGATGGTGGATGCAACGATCGCCGATATTACGCGATCGCCCTTGGAATCCCGTCCGATTATTTTACCGACCGAGACTAAAACGCTGCGGCTAGATTTGGCAAAAACCGCTATTTTGATCATTGATATGCAAAATGATTTCTGCCATAGTGACGGCTGGCTGGCACACATTGGCGTAGATGTGACTCCCACTCAAACCGCGATCGCGCCCTTACAAAAATTATTACCGATGCTGCGACAAGTCCACGTTCCAATTGTTTGGGTCAACTGGGGTAACCGTCCTGATTTGTTAAATATTAGTGCAGCAGCATTGCATGTTTACAATCCGACGGGTGAGGGAGTGGGGCTGGGCGATCCACTGCCAAGCAATGGGGCACCTGTGTTGATGAAGGATAGTTGGGCAGCCGCGATCGTGGATGAGCTAGAGCCACAGCCCGAAGATATTGGTGTGGATAAGTACCGTATGAGCGGATTTTGGGATACGCCGCTCGATAGTATTCTGAAGAACTTGGGTCGAACTACACTGCTATTTGCGGGGGTGAATGTCGATCAATGTGTGATGGCAACTTTGCAAGACGCAAATTTTCTAGGATATGACTGCATTTTGTTAAAAGACTGCTCTGCAACGACATCCCCTGATTATTGCTGGTTAGCAACGCTTTATAACGTGAAACAATGCTTTGGCTTTGTGACAAACTCAACGGAACTTGTGCAGGCAATAGATCAATAGTTTTAAGTTTTGAATTTTGAGTTAGAGCATTCAAAACTCACAATTAGAACTTTTAGTTCTTTCAGATTTTTTCAGGAGAAATTCCATGGATTCTACAAGTTGTGTAATTCCGGTGGTGAAGTCGCCTGCGGATTATCAAGCGTTTCGGATTAGTCCACAGGATACAAACCGATTGGCGATCGTGTTTGATCCACAAATTGCTAATATGTCGCTGACTTTTTGTGTTGAGATTTTTGATGTGGGAGGCAAAACGCCACCAAACCGTCATCAACTTGCGGTAGAAATGTTTTTTGTGCTGAAGGGTGAAGGTACGGCATCCTGTGATGGGAAGCTGATTCCGCTGCGATCGGGGGATAGTATTTTGGTGCCACCTACAGGGATTCATGAAATCTGCAATACGGGCATTGGACGGCTGTATGCGCTCTGTATCATGATCCCCAATGAGGATTTTGCGGAACTAATTCGTAGTGGCATTCCAGCCGAACTGGATGAGGAGGATATGGCGGTGTTGCAGCGTTCACAAAGTGACTCTGAAAGGGTATCGCCGACTCCAGCACTCTTGGGAAGTTGATTCGCAGCGAATGAATGTTCGACCTTACCAGCTAGCTGATACCGCCGCGATCTCAACCCTGTTTTATGACACGGTGCATCACATCAATAGTCGCGACTACAGCTTAGAGCAGGTGAACACTTGGGCACCCAAAGATCTCACCCTTGACTTTTGGATAGAACGGCTGAGCCAGTCAATCACCTATGTTGCTGAACAGACTATTGTTGAACAAACAAAGCAAATTATCGGGTTTGGAAATCTGCAAGCGAACGGTTATCTGGACTGTTTTTATTGCCACAAAGACTTTCAGAGAATGGGAGTGGGCAGCCAACTACTCGCAACCCTTGAAGCCACGGCGCGATCGCAGAAAATTCATACCTTAACGACAGCAGCCAGCATCACGGCGCGATCGTTTTTTGAAGCAAAAGGATTTCATGTCGTTAGCCCACAAACCGTTGAACGACGGGGGCAGTCTTTCCTAAATTTTATTATGGAAAAAAGTTTACTCAGTTCATAACGTAAACCGCTGGATCATCGAAAAAATTTAAGGCTTTGTACGATCGCCAAGGTAGAAAGCGATCTCAATTAAACAGTTGTCTCAACCCACAGCCTCAAATCACGCAGAGCTTTTGGCAATCCTTCCACATCGCTTTGATCAATAAACTGTAAAATTCTGCCTGCCGAAAGAAACGGAAAGGCTAGTCCGTGATCTTCTTCCACATAGCGATCGCCTGCTAAATAGTGAATAAACAACTTTCCTTTCAAAAAGGTTTCGCCCGGTTTACTGATATAGCGCCATACTTCCGGAATGCCCAACTGAGCGTAAATGGCAAACTTGTTGAACGAACTGCGGGAAAGCTCTACTTCTAAGATCAAATCGGGCGGTGGATCAACGGCTAAATCAATGGTGCGTTTGCCGTCCATGCGATCGCAATTTTGCATGTAGTACCCTGCATCTGGTTCAGCGCCAATTTGCAAATCTTCTCGCTTCAACGTTGGTGTTTTGTAGCTAGTAAGCGGCTGATCGAGTTCATCAGTAACCACTAATAGCAAAGACTCGATCAGTTTATAGCAGCGATCGTGTTCTTCAAGCGGATTCATCATTTCCAACCGACCGCGATCGAAGGCAAATCGGGCAGTGCGATTCGTAAAACGATCCCTGCGGGAATCGCCTGCCATTTCTGCTAGCAACTCTTCATATTTTCGCCAATCAACCTTGGACAACACAGTTCGATATTCACTAGGAGCCGGAGTTTTCATGCACACATTCCTTAGATCACAGGGGATCGCTGTCCAGTAAACTTGCAGACTGTCCAATGACAGGCAGTGTTTTTTGCAAGCTGACTCCAGCGTAGGTCTGGGAGATGTCACAAGTCAATTTATATAAATCAATTGATGGGGGCATTGATCTGTTCACCACCCACTTTTTGCTGCTGATAAAGCTGTTTGAATCGTCGCTGCTGTTGGTTGTGATCAACGATGGGGGCTGGATAGTTAGCGCGATCGCGATCGCTAGGGTTTAGGTTGCCGCTAATCAAATCTGCGGTATCCACGCTCTTCAGTTCTGGCAGCCAATGACGAATATATTCTGCATCAGGATCAAACTTTTTCGCTTGACTCGCCGGATTGAAAATTCGCAGCGGTTTTGGGTCCATGCCGCTCGAAGCACTCCACTGCCAACCGCCATTATTCGCAGACAGATCGCCATCAACCAACCGTTGCATAAAATATTTTTCACCCAGTTGCCAATTGATGATCAGGTCTTTTGTTAAAAAACTCGCGACAATCATCCGACAGCGATTATGCATCCAACCCGCTTCATTCATCTGACGCATGGCAGCATCCACAATGGGGTAGCCTGTTCTGCCGTCACACCACGCCTGAAACTGCTCCTGATTATTTTTCCAAGGAAATTCTTTAAATGGAGTGCGGTAGGGTCCCTTTGCCAGTTTAGGAAACGCATAGAGCGCATGTTGATAAAATTCGCGCCATGCTAGCTCCTGCCGCCAGACTTGAATACTATGACGGGCTTCATCGCTCTGGGCGTATTGATCTACTTCAAGCGTGGCTGCCCATACGGTCCGAATGCCGATCGCACCAAATTTGAGGGCAGCACTCAATTGAGAAGTGCCCTGGTTGGCTGGCAGATCACGCTGTTCGCTGTAGTCTGAGATGGCGCGATCGCAGAAGCTCTCTAGTTTTTTCTGGGCAGGAGCTTCACCCGGTTCGAGAACGAGTGGATTAGTCCAGATAAAACCCAAATCTTTAGCGGTCGGTAACGCGATCGCCCCGGCTTGTTTCGCCTTTTCTTGCTCTGTTTCCGATAACCCAATGGCATCTTGTAACGGCAATGCAGGCTCACTTTTTTGCCGACTGCTCCAATTTCGCCAAAATGGACCATATACAGTGTAGGGGTTGCCTGCTCCAGTGATCACATCTTTGGGTTCATGCAGAATTTGATCCCAATAGGCGGTAACTTCAATACCCTGTTCTCGTAGGGCTGAAGCAACGGCGCGATCTCGCTCCCTAGAATAGGGTTCTACATCTTTATTGAAAAAAACAGCTTTTGGATTTAGGGCGATCGCTAACTCAACAACTCCCCTCACTGGGTTCGCCTGCAAAATCAGCAGTTGGCTTCCTGCCTTAGCATATTGCTCTTGCAACGCCTCCAAGCAACCCATCATATAGGTTACTCGCACTGGAGCCACGTCATCTCTCTGCAAAATACCTGGATCAAGACAAAATACACCCACAACCTGCCGACTGCGTTCACGAGCCGCTGCCAAACCTACATTATCTGCATGGCGTAAATCGCGACGATGCCAAAATAAAATTAAATTATTCATATTTTTATTAAAAATTGGCGCAGCAGGAGTAGAAACTGTCAAAAGATAGAAGTCGCATGAACTCGTTTGCAATCACCGAAAATCAGTAGCAATACCAATCTAAAGAAGACTCACCTGTTTTTCTAATTGAGAAAAGGACGCGCTAGAAAAAAGCTGGAAATGGATTTAGCGTCAACAATATCTCCGTCGTAAATTGCTTTTTCAACTTCATCAGCACTCATCAAAACAGTAACCAAATCTTCATCACTATCTTTCTCAGGCGGAAGATCCAGTAACTCTAACTCCTGAGCTAGAAAAGCATAAAGCACTTCATCCGAATAGCCAGGGGCAACAAAAAAACTGCCAATTGACTGCCATTGCTGGGCACGATAGCCTGTTTCTTCCTCAATTTCACGCTGAATCGTTGCTTCTGGCGTTTCGTTTGGTTCAACCGTTCCCGCTGGAAACTCTAGCAACCGCCCTTTTGCAGTAAATCGATATTGCCGTACAAGCACAAATTTTCCGTCGGAGGTAACCGGAACCGCTAAGGCTCCTCCAGGATGACGAATGCATTCCAGGTCGCTTTCGGCTTGGTTTGGCAATCTAAAACGGTTGACTTCAAATGAAAATTTGCGCCCTTTGTAGAGCATTCGCTGTTTTAGCAGTTGGGGAGGCTCGTGACCAAAGAGCATAAGAAATACAACAATAAGAGGGATAAAGAAAAATACTAGCTGAGCTTTTTGACTCCTGACCAGTCTACTGCTTTGGCTAATTCTGCGATCGCTTTTCCTGAAATTGGTTCAATCCAATCTGGGGCAATTTCTGCCAGCGGCACCAAGACAAACGCCCGCTCTACCATTCGGGGATGAGGGATTTGAAGCTCAGGTTTATTCAGGACAACATCATCAAACAACAACACATCTAGATCTAAAGTTCTAGGATCATTACGTCCCCGCCGAACTCTGCCAAACTGTTGCTCAATTTCGAGCAGCGTATTTAATAGGACAAGCGGCGGCTGAGTGGTTTGAAGGATGGCACAGCCGTTTAGATAATCAGGTTGGGGCGGACCTACTGCCTTAGTTTGATACCACTGCGATCGCGCCTTTACTAAAACTCTTGGCGTTTTTGCCAATACAGCAAGAGCCGCTTCCAGAATTTCTAAGGAGTTTCCCAAATTGCTGCCTAGGGCGATCGCGCTCACACTATCAACCATCATTCTGCTCACTGCGTTATTATTCCGGCAGCCCTAAACGTTTTCTTAAAGCAATCCATTGATTTCTTAATTGCCAAAACTTACTACTTTCCATCGCTGCAATTTGATTCTTTTGAGCTTCTAATACCGCTTGAATCTGGTTTTTAACTTCTTTATTTTGTTGTAATTCAGCTTGAAGCCCAGCCTTAGTTTCCTCAAACCTATCCTTAGTAGACTGCAACTCATTTTGCAACGTATCTCGAAGCTCACACATTTGGCTTTGCAATTGCACAATTTCCTGCTGAGATACCTGCAATTTATCTTTTGTTTGTTCTAAGATTGCCTGTGCTTTTTCAAGTTCTGCTTGCAGCAAGCGAACCTGATCTGCATTGTTAACCAGATTCCAAAATCTACTAGGATGAGCCGCAACTAAATTGCCATCGGGAAGACTTTCTTGCGTTGTTTTAATAGGCAGCCCTGTAAATTCACCCCAACCAAAAATCTCGTAGCCTAAACCTCGTAAATAACTGAGCAAGTCATGGGTGGAACTGCCCTGCTTTTGTAATGCTTGGTCAACTAGCTCAAATAAAATTAGGGGGCGATCGCGTTCTAATGTTTTTTTAGCCCCTTCAAACACCAAAAACTCCGCCCCTTCCACATCGATTTTAATTACGTCAACACACTGAACTGCTAGTTCTTCAAGCACATCATCTAATCGACGAACTGTAACAGTCTCGGTACTCAAGCAAGTAATTCCCTCATAGGCGAAATCGCCTAATGTGTTTTGACCAGAATGAGCATCATCTGCTACTTTTAGCAATTGAGTATCTGAAATGTTAGATAACGCAATTTGAAGGAGTTTAACATTAGTAATTTCTTCATTAAGTGCCAAATTATCTTGTAAACGTTGAAACTCTCGTAAACTAGGTTCAAAAGATAAGACAACACCTGAATCACCAACATGTTTCGCCGCAAACAATGTGTACAAACCCTCATTTGCGCCTAAATCAACAACCGTCATACCCGATGAAAGGAGTTTATCCAAAAAGTAAAATTCATTGGGATCATAACGTCCTTCAACAAACAGTTGGCTACTCAGGTCATTGCCTAAATATAGAAAAACCTTTAAGTTGTCATACCAAGTAAACGAAATGCGCGGCTCTAGGCTCCGTTGTTTAATCTCATCCCATATGATTCTTCGCAGTCGAACAGGCGTTTTCTGGCTTTCCCAACCACTATCAAAGTGCCACCCAGGAACTAACTCAAGCGGCTCATAATCTTCAACTTTTTCTGCTAAATCTATTAATAGTTCAGGCTCTAATGTATGCAGGTTTTCAGCCAAATCAGACATTATGTAAAGCTGATCTCTGCGAACAAAAGTAAAATTTTCTTCCTGTTCATGACTCTGCTTATCGATACGAATTAAAACAAAATCATGTTGAGTAAAATAATTAATTACTTCTGTCTTAGTTGCTGCTCCAGAGTAGAGTTGAATCGGAGTAATTGCGACTTCCAATTTAACTTTGCGACAATCTCGCAGGCGATCGCCTAATGAAAGAACAACATCGAAATCAGAACCCTGAGCATCAATCTTCAAATAATCAATTTCATCAATCTGCATTTGATTTAAGAATGTATCTAGACGAATAGTCGGTACGGTAGTAGTTGCTTCAACTTGTATATCTTCCCCACCAATCCATTTCTGCAAAGTTTGCGGATGTACTCCTACATCTATCTATATTAACTACATCACCCTAAATTCCATTCGATAATAGGATGTACGATCTCTTGACCAAACCACTCATTAGGTTCGTTTTCTGTTAACTCTACATCAAACCTCAACACCTTTTTCCTTAAGCAGTAGTGATGTCCAAACCCTTGCTCGTAAATACCAATACCACAAACATAGTAATGACCGGGCACCAGTAGAGGAGCCGGAACTTTAGCATAAATGCAATGATCACCCAGTTCGCAAATCTCGCCTGTAAGTGGAAGCCAATTATGAGAAGCTGGCTCTAAAATTATTCGGTCTTGATGATCCGTTATGTAAAAACCAATTTGCAACTTTTCGATTGGAGCAGTAACGGTATAGTCAATGCCGACATAAAAGGGAGAGCGAAACGGCACTATATTAATAAGCTGTTTGGCAGAGTTTGTTAGCCTGATACGAGAAACGAATGCTCCTCCAACAACTTCTGGTTGAGGTAAAATGATTTCGCCGTCAGACGAGAAAATTTCAGAAGGCTCTTGAGAAATGACTTCTTCACCGTTGTCAAAATCAGTACTCTCTTGAATGGGAGTGGGGCTAATTTCGGAAGTAAGTGGTTTAGCCAAGTTGACACTTTCTAGATAGGCTTGGATGATTTCTTCTGCGTCGCCAATCTGCTTGACTCTTCCTTTTTCTAGCCAAATAATGCGTTCACAGGATTTTTGCAAGAAGTTGAGGTCATGGGAAACAAGGAGGATGGTGGCGTGATCTTGCCAAAATTTTTCAATCCGCTGCTTGGATTTATTCTTGAAGCTTTCATCACCAACAGAAAGAACTTCGTCCAAGATCAAAATATCGGGTTGAATGTCGGTGGCGATCGCAAATCCTAATCGAGCCACCATGCCAGAAGACAACGCTTTGACTGGAACTGAAGTGTAGTCTTCCAACTCTGCAAACTCCAATATTTCGGGAATTCTACGCCGCATTTCCTGTTCAGTAAAACCCAGCATCACCCCATATAAAATGATGTTTTCCATCACCGACATATCGCTATCAAACCCAGCGCCTAGCTCAATTAGAGGTGCAATAGTTCCCTTCACCCGCACTTTTCCACTGGTAGGCTCTAAAATCTTGCAAATGACTTTAAGCAGGGTCGATTTGCCTGATCCATTTGAGCCGATGATTCCTACCTTTTCGCCTGCCTCGACTACCAATGAAATATTATCCAACACACATCTTCTAGAAGGTTTGCGGTATTTTCCTTCCAAAAAAGACAAAAGCGTTTTCTTCAGGTCATAAGAAAATTCTTCCTGAGTCCGTCGAATGAGCGACACGTTGTCTAAGCGAATGGCTTCCATCTACAGTAAATCCATGAATTGCGATCGCCACCACCGAAAGCAGCCCAACCCAATCCCTAGCATAATTACTCCGCTTAAAAGCGATCCCATTAGCAAATGAAAATCAGGCAGTTGACCTAACACAGCAATTTGGCGAATACTTGCAATAATTGGGAAAAGAGGATTAAGGGCTAAAAACGGCTTGAGTTCTACTGGAACAATGTCCTCAGGATAAAAAATAGGACTGCTTAACCAAAGGACAAAGACCAATAACTCATAAAAGTAGGGCAAATCTCGAAAAAAAACATATAGCGCACTGGTCAGAAACCCAATGCCCGTACAGACCAGAACCAGCGAAAAAATAGGAACCAACAGCAACAGCATTAACAGCGGATTGCCAGAAGTGATGAGTGTAACTAACATCAATAAAGGTAGGGAACTGATGGCAAACTGAACAACATTGGCAGTTAAAACTGAAACTGGAAAAATACTAGCGGGTAATTGTACTTTGTTGAGCAGCGAGCCATTAGCAACAACACTAGACAGCGCTTGCGTAGTAGAAGCAGAAAAAAAGTTGACTACAATTAAGCCAGTAAAAGCTGCCAGAATATACCTCAGCAGAGAATTATCGTAATGAGATGCAAATGCTCTGCCAAAAATCGCGGCGTATAGACCAGTCATCATTAGGGGATTAAGCAATGACCAATAGGCACCCAAGAATGAGCCACGGTAGCGCACTTTCAAGTTACGCCTAACTAAAACGCGCAGTAGGTCTCTATATCGCTGAACCTCACGAAAAAAATCTTTGGGATGACGTAAAACTGACATTTTTAAAGGATGAAGACTAGATTCTTCCGCAATTGCTAATATAGAATCCCTGGTATTAATGCTCGTGTCAACTCTGCTTAATAAATAGACTGCTCAGTCATCTGATAGATTGGTAAAATTCTGTAGAGATTTGGGTCGTTTCCTTTCATCCTATCTGATTAGAACAACTTTCTAAGAAATTGACTGACTTAGAGTAAGGGATTTATCGCTGCAATGGTGATTCTGTTATAGTACCTCTTGTCATAAAATAGTTTGCGAAATAAACGCAGCTTTTACATAGTGCAAAAGTGAGAATTGTGGTGCAGGCAAATGTTTGAAGAATCCGATATTCGTCAGTTTCAAGAAGATGGTTTTTTGATTGTCCACAATTTCTTTAGTATTCACCAGACTGACCTGCTGCACCAGTATTGGAAGGAGGTTTCTTCAACAATTAAGTTTGGTGATGGCTCTCTTCAACGACTAGACCGTTTCTTATTTGGCGTTTTGAGCGGTAACCTTGGCAGACTATACAGTAATGAACGTTTGGTTTCTGCTGCTCAATCCCTTCTGGCAGACAATGACATTGCGCTTTACGGGAACCGCATGTTGTTGAAAGATGAACGATGGAATGGAGGGGTGGAAACTCATCAGGATATTACTTCCTTTCATGGAGGACTGCGAAAGCTATCTGCTTTTGTTCCACTCCAATCCCATACTCTTGAAACCGGTGGTTTGAAAATCATTAAAGGATCTCATTGGTATGGAAACCTTGGCATTCAAGGTACTATTTTTCCAGAGGAATTTCCAGAAATGGAGGTAGTCGTGCCTTCGCTTGAGGTGGGAGACGTTCTGTTCATGGACTTTTTAACGTGGCATTACTCAGAAGCAGCTTTAGTTGAAAGCGATCGCCCATTGATGCAGATAATTTACCAGTCAGCTAATGATGGTTCTTACTATCAGTTAGCTGAACCAACCCTAGTTGCTGGTAACTGGAGAACCAACTACTTTATTCCCCACGGCTATGGCATTGCCCGTAATAATTTGAGTCCTGGCGAAAGCATACTTAAGGAGAAGGAGGCAGAAATTGTCCAGTTGCAAGCACATCTGGAGAAAGTAAAACTAGACTACCAGGAAGGTTTGCAGACAATTCAACAGGATCAAGCTAAAATTTTTCAGATACAAGAATCCTTAGAGGCTTGCCAGAATAAAGTAGACGCAATGGAAAGTAGTAAGTTTTGGAAACTGCGAGAAGCCTGGATTCGCCTAAAAGAGCTTGTAAAGTGATTGTTCTTTTATCTAAACGCTCACGTTTTTTGAGGTGGGGCGAGAAATGATGGTTTCTATCATGCGACGGCGATCGCGAGATGAAATTCCAACAAGGCGGACATAGTGACGAGGCTGTTCGGCAAGGCAGCTTTCTAATGCTGAGATCGCTGTTGCTCCATCCCCTTCATAGGTGCCATAGCAGTTCCAGGAACCTGTACGAAAGCGGCGTTCATCCACGGTTTCGATCGCCAATCGATAGCCCTGCCCTAAAATGAGGTTAATTTCGGATATCATTTCTGGGGCAAGATTGGTACTGGAGGCTTGTCCGGCGTAGCTGGTGGAATTGGGCGGGGTCAGTGGGGGCGTACTGCCATTATCTGAGTTGGGATCTAAGTTAGGATCGTAGGCGCGAAAAAAGTCGCGATCGTGGACGGTTTCGCTCTTAGGAATGCTGCTATCCCCTGTATTACCTAGTTTCCGGTTGAAGTAAAGGGATTTATTATATTCTTCTGCCAAGCGCATATCCTGAACCCGCTTTTGCTCTTGCACCAATTCATTCCCTACTTCAATCAGGTGAGGCAGACTAAAATCGGGTGGGTGGAACTCCGGTGGGCGCTCTACGCTATTGACAACCCGCTGGGAGATCCGGTCTAGCCCAATCTCTTGGATTAACTGGCGAATTTGTTCATCGTAGAGGCGCGATCTCACGGCACCAAAAAAGTCGATCGACTGGGTCGGAAACGTATCAATCAAGGCTTCAATATCGTGTTTAGCCAGTTGGTCTGCCCGAAAAATACCGCCAACAATGCCAACGCGATCGTCTCGGTTTGGCTCCCAGAAAAACTTTTCCATCCGCCCATCCCGCACCAACGGAGCATAGAGCGTAGCAAAATCGTTGCCCGTCACAATAATCGGAATTCGTTGAATCTGTTCAGCATCATAGCTGCCTGGAAGTTGAACATTGGTCGGATTGTCGGCAATATTCATCAACGTGCCGTTGACCAGTTGAGTGTTTACCGTGTACTGCGTATATTGATCCACCCGTCCGGCTCCGGCATCAATATCATTAATCATCAGCACTGCCATCTTGCCCCGCACCTTCACCATTTCAGCGGCTTCTCGGTAGCGCAACCGGACTAATCGAGCCGGATCACCCGCATCTGGGCTTTCCAACTCCCCAGCAGACATGTGAACCACATTAATTCCCATGCGCTCAAACACTAAATCGCACTGGAAGGATTTTCCTTCACCCTTGCGCCCATGAACGCCTAAAATCAAAGGCACTTTCACATTGGGTAAATTTAAGTAATTCTTGGTGATGTGAACCGACAGCTTATCAATGAAGCGAGGAGAAATATAAAAACTCATGGCACTGAGAAAAAGGAAAGGTTAGCTAGATAGACTCGTCTAGTGGCAAGCGGGTGAGAACGAGATGTTCTAGATGCTCTTCAGGGCAACATTCAATCACCGTTTCAAACGCTTCTAGTAGTTTAGCGGCACTGTCGCCCAATAGTGGACTTAAACCCCAGACATCTTCTACCCAATCGTGAGGATCGGTTTCTTCAAAAATCAGGCGTTCAAACAGGTGTTTTACTTCAGCTTTAGAAAGAGTCATGGGTTAGTAATTTTTAGGAGAAAGGGAATCAAGGGATACGAGGGAACAGAGAATATGGCACGGCTATCCAGCCTTTTCGTTGAGCGGGTGAAAGTACTAAAGTTTCAAGGGTTAGCAACATCGACGACAAGTACCTGTCGGGGACTGCCAAGTCGGGCGTTTTGTCGGCTTGAATCCCCAATCCTTGGACTCAATCAAGAGCTAGCACTCCATCATGGGCTGGTCTAAAGATTGAACCTTGATAAATAGCTTGACAACATGCATAGATCAGCGCATCTTATTCATCCAACCACTTCAAAATAGCTGTTTTACTGTCCTCTAATCCTTTATAGACAAGCGAGTCTAGCGTCATAGATTGTATAGCTGTCACCAGTTTAGAACGAAGCACTGGGTCTTGTTTAAGCATTCGGCAATCTCGAAAATAGGTGCGGATGGTAAACAGCGCAGCATCCACGTTTGGAAAACCCCAAATGACTTGGCGCTCAATCCGTAGATAGAGACTAGGATTGTGAGCCTCAAAATGCCTCCCTTGCCAAACGTTGCTAGGAACGCTGGATGGGGAAACCGGATGATGATTTAGACGAGTATCGGTACTTAAACCCCACGCGAAGCGAACCATTGGCTTGTGGTTGATCATGGTGTGGACGATCGCGTCTCCCCGTCGGTTTAGCTTCTCCATGCCTGCAACTGGTGCATGAATTGCCGCAAAACTCTTGCCAATTTTTTCCTCAGCAGACCAATGATTGGGAAAGCACAGGTGAATGGCGCTAATCCAGTGGTGCTTGCTGGTGCGGCTCACGATAGTAAAATCTTCTTGTACTTGAGCCGCCACAGCATCCAGGGTGGAAGCATAGGGTGGAGAAGGGCAGCCTTGAACCGATCGCAACTGGTAGTTTGCATTCAGAGTGAGGGTGTCACCAGTCAACCCATTGTGAAGGTTAACCTCATTTGCATGGAGTTCCACTTGATAGTGTTGCGCTTGATCCTGCACGAGCCGATGGATGATAAATTGAGCGATCGCGGTTGCAACCTCATCGGACAGGTTGCAGGTTTGAGAATATTTACTCAACCGTTCTAACCGTGCCAATCGTTTTATCTGTCGATAGTGAGCAAAATTGCGATCGCACTGAAACACCTGTTGATCGGCGGCACCATTCCTAAAGTCAGTTCCAAAGGGAAACAAACCGGGCTTCACGTCGTACCGTCCATGGGCGATCGGAAAATAGCAGGGTGCATCCTCCACCCCTTCAATTGGCTCTGTCTGTTGCAGCAAACCCAGCAAACTTTCTGACCTCATAAAAGCAATTTGTCTACTTCCTCCAAAGTAAACCAAATGCATGAAGCTAGCCTAGTTCATGTTTACCATTTCTGTCCGTGAATGAGAGCCAGCATTCAACAGCAAATTTTGTTTATTCACCCCGAATGCTCCAGTGGAAACCGTAGAAACGACGCTAACCGGGCGGCACTTCGGGCAATAATCACTGAGCCTTTTTGGAGATTACTTTGTTTGTATAGTCTAGGCTAATCGGAGCAATATAGCGGCGGTTGGCACGCACTAGACAGGCAGGTAGTTTCCCTGCACCGAGTGGATCTGTCGCAATGACCCTCAGCCAAGGACCACTTTGTCCCATCACAATTGCATCACCATCTTTGTTAGCCGGAAATGCCGCTGTTACAATCCACCCGCTGGATAGGCGAGTAGTAACGGCACCGTTGGGCGTGGCGCGGCAGTTAAGTGAACCATTGGGATCAACCACTAACCAATGAGTATTGCGATAGTATCCGCGATTTCCCAGGACTCTTGCGGTAGTGAAGTCTCCGGCTTTGTTTGCCACAGGTATCTCTGCAACTTGGGCGTGGGTTGGAGCCGCAAACGGAATTGCCAGAGCGATCGCGACTGAAATTAGTGTAAAAACTTTGTCCATGACATGGGTTCCTAAAAGATAAATGGCTGTTGGACTGGCGCAATGGTTACATTCTAGATCTTGCTGTTTTCAACTCTCTACCCAGCGGGAGAAGCATCTCTTAGTTTCATTCTTCGCTCTAGAAGTTGCAAAATCAGGATAGATAATCCCACAGTGGCAGCCAATCCTAGCCAAAAGGTATGGGCGATAAAGGGGGATTGATCCAGTGCCCAGCCGCCAATTGGGGGACCAATAAAATAGCCGATCGCCCAACATTGGGAGTTGACTGCCAAATATACGCCCCGGAGTGATTCCGTTGCCAAATCCACCACAATCGACGACGCAGCGGGCATATAAGTGACTGTTGCTAAGGACAAAATGCCCAATGCCAACACCGCCCAAACGATGCTGCCTGAAGAAGCTATCCCTGTTAGCCAAACGATCGCAAAGCCCAACCCCCACAGTATTGCAGACAGCATCAATCCACGGGTGCGGTGAAATCGGTTGAGGAATCGGGCGGCTGGAATCTGGCAAATAACCGCCGCCACAAGATGCCAGGTAAAAAGCGCACTAATCACTACAGGCGTAAATCCTGTTTCAGTGGATGTTCCCGATACAAAATTGGTGAAGTAGAGCGGTAGCGTACTGCTAATTTGCACAATATAAGTGGTGAACAGCACATTCACGACGCAGTAGATTAGCAAGGTGCGATCGCGCAGTGCCAGTTTCCAACCTTGTAAGCCTTGATGTTCGCCTGTGGTTTGAAAAGTTTCTCGGACTGCCCATAGCACCACAGCAAACAGCCCTAAAAAGGAAACGCCATCAATGATAAACAGCGATCGATAGGCTCCTGTAGTGCTAATGACTAGCCCTCCCAGCACCACTCCAATACCTAAGCCTAAGCTGTCACACAATCGATTAAGTGCAAAGGCTTCGTTGCGATCTTTGGGAGCAGACAAATCGGCAACGAGTGCCTCAGCCGATGGCCAAAACAGTCCAATTCCTAAACCTATCAACAGATTGCCTACTACAAACAGAGGAAAGTTAGTCGCAAAAGCCATCACAAACGCCGCGATCGCCGATATCACCGCCGACAACAACACCGTGCGTTTGCGCCCAAACTGCCCATCCGAAAGCGACCCACCCAAAAAGCGACCCAGCACCCCCGAAATCGATTGACTCCCTAAGCCAAGCCCTACCAAAGTGGCTGATAGACCTACCTGATTCACAAAAAAATGGGTGCATAAAATAACGTGAAGCCTGACCCCATTTGCGAGAGCAGCCGCCCGATTGCCAAAATCCAAATCTGATAGTTTAACTGGGGCAGCCAAGCCGTCAATTTCGATCGCCGTAATTTCATAGCACAGGAGGCACATTACCCCGCAATAAACCAGCAAGCTATCATTCTCAAGCACTTCTGACCTCCTACCATCGTTCTAGAGGAAACAATTTAATCGCACATTGAGCGACTGAACTAAAACATCAGCCGAGTTTCCACTATCCACGCTCTTATGATGACTCAGAGTAAAATCCCTTAAGTCAGCAAACGCTAACCTATTTCAATGACGAAACTCTTCCTCTGCTTCACTGGCTGATCGCTCAGTCTTAATCCAACGTTGAACAAGACATGATAGAAATAGTTGCAATCGAGATCACCCAAGGCATCGCTATGACTGCATTTTTGTTTGTGACCGATTTGGATCATACGCTGGTGGGAGATGACGCAGCGATGGTGGAACTGAATCGTATTCTTGGCGATCATCGTCAGCAGCATGGCACAAAGATTGTGTATTCCACCGGGCGATCGCTAAGCAGCTATCGTCAACTTAAAGCCGAAAAGCCTTTACTTGATCCCGATGGGTTGATTGTGTCGGTCGGCACTGAGATTTACTCGGCAGGCAGCGATTCGCCCGATCCGATTTGGGCAGAAGTGCTGTCCACTCATTGGGATCGCGATCAGGTAGTGGCGATCGCGAATCAGTTCGACTTGACTCCTCAGCCCACAGCCGAACAACGCCCGTTTAAGGTGAGCTATTTTCTGGCGGAAGCGATCGCGGTAAACCTCTTACCCAAACTCCAAGCCTTATTGGATGCTAAAGGTTTAGAGACTCAACTGGTCTACAGCGGCGGCAAAGATTTAGATATTTTGCCGCGTCGGGCGAATAAGGGCAAAGCCATGATTTTTTTACGGGAACAGTTAGCTATCTCGCCCGATCGCACCGTTGCCTGTGGCGATTCGGGGAATGATTTGTCGATGTTTTGCGATCGCCCTGAGCGAGGCATCATTGTAGGTAACGCCATGCCAGAACTGCTCACCTGGCATTATGCCAATCCCAGTTGCGATCGCTACCTGGCAAAAAAATCTTGTGCAGGCGGCATCTTAGAAGGACTTCACCATTTTGGCTTCCTGCCATAAACCGTGAAATTATGGCAACACAAATCATCTCTCTAGATTGCCTGGTAGAGTAGCAATGAACTCCTTTCTAGGATTTTATGCCGCTCCTGACAGTGGGTGATCCCGCTCCTGCTTTTTCCGTTCCTTCATCTGCCAACCCTAGAGCCGCACTGGATGAAATGGGCGGTTGCTACAGCCTGCTGTTCTTCTTCGGCAGTTCTCAAATTGAGCATGTGCGCGAAATCCTAGAAACTGTTTTTTCCCTCCAGCCTGACTTTGAGCAGCGTCATCTCCGCTTTTTTGGCATCAGCATTGACGCGAATGATATCTATCTCAAAGAACCGATCGAAAAAACAACTCACTGCTGTATGTTGTGGGACTTTCAACGCCTAGTCAGCAGCCAATATGGAGTGAGCGAGTCTTTAGCAGCGGAAGGCATCAGTGGTCATCTGCGCTACAAGCTGACTACGTTTGTTGTGGATGAAAACCTGCGGATTCGAGCCGTGCTTCCCTTTGAAGAACCTATGGGGTATGTGGAGCGGCTGCTAGAAACGGTAGAAATCCTAACGGCACCTGCCGCAACTTCTTCTAATCTTGCCACTCGACAAGCTCCTGTTTTATTTGTGCCCAATGTCTTCGATCGCGCTTTCTGTCAATCGTTGATCCACCAATACGAACGCAACGGTGGACGAGAATCGGGCTTTATGCAAACCGTTGGCGATAAGCTTACCGAGGTGACCAATCCTCAAATCAAGCGCCGCAAAGATTGGGTGCTGACCGATGCAGAGGTGCTGAAATCGGTGAATGACTTGATTTGGCGACGGGTAAAACCAGAAATTGAAAAAGCATTTCAATTCAGCATCACCAACTTTGAACGCTATGTTGTGGGCTGCTATGACGATCGCGATCGCGGATTTTTCAAAGCCCACCGCGACAACACCCTGCCGGGGACGGAGCATCGCCGTTTTGCCATGACCCTCAACCTCAATACAGAAGCCTATGACGGTGGACATCTGCGCTTTCCAGAATATGGCTCAACGCTTTACCGTCCTGAGACTGGGGAAGCCGTCATTTTTTCATGTTCCCTACTGCATGAAGCTCTGCCCGTCACCCAAGGACAACGCTTTGCCTTATTAACTTTCTTCTACGGCGATGCAGAAGCCAAAATTCGTGCCCAAGACCAGCAGCAGGTTTTATTTAGCGGTGCGTCCATGGGGCAACTTTCCAAACAAGGGCGATCGCTTTCTGGTAGTGCCGCTTTTGGGTTCCAGGGCGATCTCGCTAAAAAGAAAAAACGCTAAGAAGAAAAGAAAGAGTCTCAGCGGCTCTCGCAGTGGGCGCAAAAATATCTCCTAGGTCAACGCTACCTGTTAGCAAAGCCAGCCCGAAGAACTTACAAAACTTAATCACAGCCCATTGCCAATTAAAATAAACGGTGCCCAGTGGTAGGGATGGGCAAAACTGCCGCCCTCGCGGATGAGCGAGAGTTGAGCTTGGCGCAAGGCTTCAGCTTTGGTCATCGGTTTTTGGGCAGTGCTGGTTGCCAGAGTGCGATAAAACTCATACATCAACTCACTGGTACTCTTATCATCCACGCTCCAGAGGGAAGCTATTACCGCTTTGGCACCATTGCTCAAAAAATAAGAACTTAGCCCAGAGATTTCTATTCCATCTTGATCCCCGCCCAATGCCGTTTCACAGGCAGACAGCACCACCAGATGGATATTGCTCAAATCTTGCAGGGTTTTGATTTCGGGGATAGTAAGTTTCTCGCCACTGCCCAACACGAGAAAAGAATCTTCTGGGCGACCAGAGACAAACTTGCCGTGAGTGGCGATATGCAAGATTTTGTGACCCACCAAATTGTCTCGCAGCGCCCGAAAGTTAAACGCTTGGTTGAGAAATTTTGTGCCAGAAAAACCATTGTTTGACTGAGCGTTTGATGGAGGCTGGGATTTTTGTTGAATAATTGCGTTGAGTTCCCCCGGCACATTGGGCAACGGAGGGTCATCTTTAAACTCCGATGCACCCAAAGCCAAAATAGAGGTTTGGCTATTGGCGGGCAACCTGTCGCGTAGATCGGTCAACTCAGCAGAAAGAATCGTGGAAACCGCGTAGTTTTCAATCAGAAATTTTTCGCCATCAAACAGCGCACTCATGGGAATGTAGCGGGTGACGCGATCGAGCGAAAACACCAGATTTTGAATCTTGTTTGCTTTCAGTTCCGGTTCCAGTGGTTTGATCAGCCAGTCGTACAGTTGCTTGCCAGTGGTAACAATCGCTTGGCGCGCAGTCGGACTTTGGTCTTGCACCGCTCGGCGAAACTGTACCACGGTTTCCCCCAACTGCTTCCGGGAAACGGGCACCGCCACACTCTTGACAATTCCCCCTTTTGCCGCCCACAGCAGCCAGATTTTGTCCTCCAGCACAAAGGGATAAATCAACACCGTGCCCGGTTGCGATTCCACAATTTTCTTCGCTTTGGCTGACAGATTGCGCGGATCAAGCAGGGCATCATCCACCGATTTGCGCCGACGGATTTCTTTCTCAAAGCTGGAAACAGTCTGGTTATATTGCTGAGTCAGCGCTTGCTGCTGGTCGTTAAGTTGGCTGAGTTGGGCACAGCGATTTTGTTTGCAAGCATCGACGGTTTGCCCAAAGGCGATCAGGGTGCCGTGTTCTTTGAGAATTTTGGCTTCACTTACAGTTGTGGCAATCCCGGCTGAGGTCGTCGTTTTTGCCTCACGGGTAAATTCGCGAATCTCCTGGATTTTCAGCAGTTCCAACACCTGTTGCGCTTCCAGAATTCGCCCCTGCGCCAACAGTAAATCGGCTAAAGCACGATAGGTGCCAGAAACCGATTGGGCGTAGGATTCTTGCTGCGATCGCGCCAAACTCTTCAGTCCGCTTTTAATCTCTTCTCGCACGTTGACGGATTGTTTGTAAAACGCGATCGCCAACTCTGGTTGCTTCTGCTTGGCAAATAAATCTCCCAAATGGCTAAGGGACTGAGCCTGCGTGGGGCGATCGCCTGCCTCCTGCGCCACGAACAAAGATTCTTGCAAAGCGGATTGGGCTTGAGTTGCTTTGCCTAGTTGAGTTTGAGCTTGCCCTAAAAAGCTTAGGGTAGCGGCAGCATCAGCGCGAACTCCCATTTGCTGTTGAGCAATCAGGGCTTGCTGAAAAATACTGCTGGCTTTTGCAGGTTGGGCTTGCTGGAGATAAAGCCGACCCAACCCCTGGAGAGTTGAGGCTTCGGTATAACGATTACCAATGGCTTGGGCGATCGCCAGAGCTTGTTGATAATGCTTCAGCGCCCCATCTAAGTCACCCTGTTCACGATAGTTAGATGCCAACGCGAGTAAGGCTGCGGCTTCCTGCGGTTTTGTGCCGATTTTTTGGGCTGTTGCCAGGGCTTGTTGATGGGTGGCGATCGCTAGCGGATAGTCCCCTAGCTGACGGTGCAGGGTTCCCAAATGCAGCAACACCAACACCATGCCCGTAGGCTGACCAATTTCCTGATGAATTTTCAGTGCTTGCTGATAGTGGGTTAAAGCCTTAGCATAGTCGCCTTTATAACGATGCACCTCGGCGATTTTATCCAGGATTTTTGCTTCGGCGGCGCGTTGCCCAATCTTCTGGGCTTTAGCTAGAACAGTCTGATAGGTGTCCAAAGCAGCGGCATAGTTCCCTTGGTCGCTGGCAATTTGCCCCAAGTTTGTGCGGTAGGCGATTTCATCGCTGCGGTTATCTTGCTCCACGCCAATTTTCAACGCTTGCCGGATCAATTGGGTCGCTTTGGCATAGTTTCCCTGATGGAGTGCAACTATTCCCAAGTTATTGAGATTGTTTGCCTCGTCTGCTCGATCGCGCTGCTGCTGGTTAATCGCTAGAGATTGTTGGTAGAGTTCCTGGGCTTTCGGGTAGTTGCCCTGGTCGTCATACACAGATCCCAAGTTGTTAAAATTTATCGCGACGGCATGTAGTACGCTTCCTCGCCAGGTGGCAATCATGGATTTGAAGTGGTCAAAAACTGCGCCAGTGGGCAAGGTGTCAGGCGTGTCACACACCTTTGGAAAAGATCCGGGCTTGGCTTGAGGATCTTTTCCACTGCGAAAATTATTTCGCTCTTGACAGAGCCAACGAATGTTTTGAGGGGTAACTCCTGCGGACAGTTGCTCCACAGTTTTTTGATTCCTCGCTAATTGATCTTGATAAATGGCTAATGCCTTGGCATAGTTACCTTGAATACCGTAAACATTGGCAATGTTAATTAGGGCAATGTTTTCTTTCGTGGGGTAGCCTCGGCTGCGTTGGAGGGCTTGTTCATAATGGGCAAGTGCTTCAGCATAGTTTGCCTGATCTTTATAAATGATGCCGATGGAGAGCAGAGCGAAAATTTCTTGTTCACGATCTTGCACCTGCCGAGATCGCGCTAACACCCGCTGATTCCTCGCTAAGGCTTGGGCATACTGTCCCCGAAACCGATGCACACGAGCAATTCCTGTCCAATGTTGCAGTTCTTTACCAGGGGGCTGGAGTTGTTCAGCAAGGGCGATCGCTTTTTGGGAATAGTCTAAAAATTGGTCGTACTGTTCTGGGGTGTCGTGGAGATTGACTAAGCCAGAGTAAATCGTGTGCTCTAAAAAGATTAGCGTTTGTTCGTTACCAGGTTTTCCGGTCGCTTGGAGCAGATCGCGCATTTGGCGGGTTTGCACTAACGCTTCAGGGTACTGCTCTAGCGCATTATAGGCATTGACAATTGCCACCCGCTTCTGAAAAATTTCCTGCGTGATTTTCTGGCTTGCCTCTGCATCTTTGAGGTCTGTGGCGAATGTTTGTGCCTGCTGCCAGATCTGAAGAGATTGCTCATAGGGTTTCACGGCTCCCGCGTAGTTTCCACTGGCATGAATCGCCTGCCCAATGTTGCCGTAAGCCTGAGCAATTCCTCGCAGTGCCCAGAGTTCTTGAGGGCGATCGCGAGTACTGCGCGCTACTTCTAATTGTTGCTGAAAAGTTGCTAAGCCTTGCTCAGACAATGTTTTTGCCTGAGTATAATCCCCTTGATGGCGGCGAGTATTGCTATCAAATAAGTGCGTATAGCCAATGCTGCTCAAAACCTGAATTTCTTGCGGCGAATTTTTTAGCTGTCGGTATAGGGTCAACGCTTGCTGATAGTGTTCTTGGGCTTGAGGATATTGATTTTGTTGTTTATACGTATCGCCTAAATTAGTCCAAACTTGGGCAATATCTGCTTTGGGGCGATCGCCTGCTTGGTGTATTCGTAAAGCGTGCTGAAACTGGGTCAGCGCTGCGGGATATTGCTTCAGCCGATAGTGGGCAATGCCGATGTAATTATGCAAGTAACCCGCAGAGGAGCGATCATCCGTGGATTGAAACACCGCCAAGGACTGCTGATAAAAACCGATCGCAGGTTCCAGTTTTTTCTGCTCAACGTGGTTCAGCCCTAGAAAAAATAGCGTCGTGGCTTCCATTTTGCGATCGCCCGTTGCCCGATTGATCGCCAATGCCTGCTGCATCGTCTGCAAACCCTGATCCGGCTGTTTAGTCAGCGATTGCGCTCGACCCATCCACGCTAAAATCCGTCCTTCCCAAACCCGCGACTTCGGGTTATCCGTGGCTTGTTTTAGTGCGTCTAATCCGTGTTGAAGTGGCTTAATGGCTTGGTCACTGTTGCCTTTACCCACCAACGCCGCCCCCCAAATCAGGTAACTTTTGCCCAACCCCACAGTGTCTTTCAAAGGGGTTTGAATTGCGATCGCTTGTTGAGTTAATTCAATTGCTTTGGCATAGTCGCCCTTTGCCCGATGGACATCGCCGAGATTGGTGAGAGTTCCGGCAGCTTGATGATCATTAGTTTGGCTACGCGCTTGAGTGAGAGCCGTTTGCAAGGTTTCTAAAGCGCGATCGTACTGCCCCATGCTGAGATATGCCTCGCCAATCTGATCTAGAGCGACTGGATTGTTTTTTTCGAGTTTTAAGATCTGCTCAAAAGTTTGAATGGCGGCTTTCGATTTGCCTTGCAACAATTGCTGTTCACCTTGCTCAAATAGGCGATTTACTTCCTGCAAGGCTTTGTTAACATCCTCAACTTTGCGATCGCGAAGCCTCTCCGTGGAAGAATCGCCCACCGTTTGAGCAACAGCGGAGAGTAAAGAATTAGGAGCGGGAAGTAGAGGCAATCCAGCGGTCAGCAGGAGCGTCACAGATGCGAGGCGAAGAGTCTGGATAGATTGCATGGGCGGTTCGCAGTGAAGGCATCGACTGCAAATCTATCACTCTCTCACCCGCAAATTATGCAGCATTTTACGAAGATCTCCGACTTCTATGGCACCGCACAGCGTAAGTACAGCAGCAACTTAAACATGGTCAAGACAGCGAATACCTTATTGTTAGCGAGTGGTGCTGCCACCCCTGATCAGATCAGATCTATTCTGTACTGCTTTTTGCCAATCGCGCGGTTCCATAGGCAGCTTCCGTATGGCGCGAAACCAAGACGGGAACTTGCAACTGACGGTTCCGAATGGCAGTCCAGGCAGGGTTTGCTGCACCACCGCCAGCCGTATAAACTCGAACTAGAGGCGCTGCGCCTAACTTTTGCAGCAATTGATACCCTCGCGCTTCAATTCGTGCCATGCTTTCGAGCAATCCATGCAAAAAATCGACGGGATTCTTAGGGCGCGGTTCTACACAGGGCAGTAACGATGCATCGTTCACCGGAAAGCGATCGCCCGGTTGAGTGAGCGGGTAGTACTGGAGTGGACTTTCTTGCTGCACTGCAATTTGAGGACTCAACTCTAACAATTCTTGGGGGGTAAAAAACTGCTGAAGCACTGCGCCGCCCGTATTGGAAGCGCCCCCCACGAGCCAAAGATCGCCCAAACGATGGCTATAAATTCCATAGGTTCGATTCGTAATCGGAGTGGCGCTTAATAGCTTAAGAACCAACGTGGAGCCGAGAGAAGTAACGGCTTCCCCGATCGCGGTCACGCCACTCGCCAGAAAAGCCGCAATACTATCGGTCGTGCCGGTGCAAATTTGACAATCAGTCGGTAGCCCAAGCTGATTGGCGATCGCGCTAACAATTTTGCCGACCACCGTTCCAGGCGATCGCACTTGTGGCAAAAGTGGCATCACTTCCAACTCTGCCATCCACGACGGATACTCCAACTGCGCCACATCGTAGCCCAGTTTCAGGCAGTTGTGATAATCACTAATCCCCAGTTGACCATGCAGCAGAAATCCTAGCCAGTCTGCTTGATGCAATAAATAACGAGCTTGAGCATAAACAGATTGCTGCTTCCACCACAGCAACTTTACGAGGCTAGAGGTCGCGCTTAGTACCACATCTTGCTCAGGGGTATCCTGCACATTTGCTTGAGTAAAAAAGGCTTGGAGGTCAGTCAGCGCTGCACCAGCACGGGCATCGTTATAGAGCAGCGGCGCATCCAGCGGCACTCCTGCCCCATCGCAAAGCAACACAGTAGAGGAGGTGCCATCAATGGCGATCGCTTGGATTTTGGCGCGGATGTCTTCAGGAATTTGTTGAATTAAGCGAAACATTACGTCTTGCCAGTGGGGCGCCTGTTGGCGCGGTTCAACAGATGCAAATCGGCGACTCACTTGAACACACAACTGCATATCTTGATCAATCACGGCTGCCCGTGCGCCGGAGGTGCCAAAGTCGATCCCTAAGTAAAGGCTCATAGGCGCAAGAAATAGTCTAGTCTACTGGTTTGACGGTTTCGGTAATCGTAAATTTGGCGTTTCTAGCGGCGATAAATCTGGTTGCAATTGAATACTTGAATCAATAATGAGAACGTCGGTATCAAATCGCGATCGCGGTTGATTGATAGTTTCAACATCTCGCTCTAGCTTCATGCGACCCACCTTAAAAAAGTCTTGCCTATCCGAGCGCATCAAATCGGCAGAAAGCCGTCGCAACTGAGCTACAGGCACCAGCCGAGGGTGAGCGTTTGCGGCATCAGCCGCTACTAAGCCCATCATCACCAATCCACTCGCTGTCAAACGTTTCCACATTTTTATTGCCATAAGCCTGCCTTTTCTCTGCTTAGGTCTGTTTCTAGAGTAGCGTTCCACTAATTTTTTAACTAAAAAACGCATATGCAGGGTCTATATCCTCAAGATTAAGGCATGGGGATGTAGTCGCCATCCGGAAGAAAGTCTTTGACAACCATAAAGTCTTTGGTCATCTAAGCATCTCTCCTGCTCTCTGGGAATACTTATGAAAGTTCAGTGAGTTTCGTGGGTGGTGTTGGCGCATGTGGCATTTGCTCAAAAACTTTTTTTATAGTCTTAGAACGTATCCTGATCTCAGCCCTGACCTGCGGATGAGGCAGCGTGTGAATCAGATACTCAGCGATCGCCCTCCGCTTAATCCAGAAGATTGGCATCAAAAATTTTGGCAATCTCTCAACATTACGCAATCAGTCTCTTACTTTGTTTATCAGCACTTACCCAACTATTCAGGTTTGGACTGCGGCAGAATTCGCCCTAGCGATCGCCTTCAAGAAGATCTACACCTCTCGCTAGTTTGCTGGTTTGATTGGCAGCAGTCCCTCCGACAAGATTTTTTCACCCAATTTAAGATTGATTTAGGGGAAGAAACTGACCTAGAAAC
The DNA here is from genome assembly GCF_040830845.1 of Sivoneniella epilithica UHCC 1019. Classification (NCBI taxonomy): domain Bacteria; kingdom Bacillati; phylum Cyanobacteriota; class Cyanophyceae; order Leptolyngbyales; family Leptolyngbyaceae; genus Sivoneniella; species Sivoneniella epilithica. The sequence goes on along the minus strand of NZ_JBFPDP010000024.1, from coordinate 8,508 downwards.
GCTATCAACGATTGAAGACTTTATCGTTTTTCTCGATCGCCAACTTACGCCAATCAACCATCTTTAGCTAGCTAAATGATTGTTCAAATATTTACAAAAGCGTTGTGATTTCTTTCAAATAAACTCGGCTAAAAGATTCTTCCTCGCCAAGTGAATATTGTTCAATCAATCCATTCTGGTGAATTGAAATAGCGTCTCCATAACGACTGACAACAATTGAGTCATCAAAAATATCACGAGATAGCATCAGTTCAGTTTCAGTAGGATTGTCCAAAACAACAATATTGCTACCGTAGTAAAACATGCCATCGCGATCGAGGATCTCTTCGCAATACTCAGCGATTAAAAGATCAAGCTTAGGATTACGGAGTAGATTTTGAACATTGGTATTGTAATCCGCATTCAAGTGTTTCTCAGAACGGTTGATAAACATACCCTCTCGACAAATACTGCCAATAGTCCAGTTGGGATGCTTCAGCAGGACGTGATCAACAATCTCTTGAATTTCAGTTGTAGAAATCTGATTAAAGCTAATAGTTGGAATCCGGGCATCCTTCCCCGTTTCAAAAAAACTCTTCAATATGTAAGCAGGGACATTCACACTTTCGCCTATAGCAGGCTTGAGATGCATGTTGATACCCGGAGCCGAATTGATTTCAATAATGCCAAAGTTTCCTTCTCGCCAAGATTCTGAAAGATCACGGGCAATCACATCAATTCCTAGACAAGTCAGGCGAAAATATTGGGCAATATCTTGTACCAAGATCACGTTATCAGGATGAATGTGTCGAGTGGCATCAATGCTCAAACCTCCAGCAGAGAGGTTCGCAACCTTTCGTAAGAGGACTTTATGATCCTCTTCTAATACGCTATTAAGCGATAAATTTTGATCCTCTAAATAGCGTTCCATCGCTACATCGTATTTTATTTTACCAAGGGGCGAAGTTGGGGTGTCTATTCGAGCGATAGTGCGGTTTTCTCGCTCGATCAGTTCACCAATTGTTGAAACCCCATCGCCAATCACAAAGGCAGGGCACCGTTCGGTTGCCGCGACAAACTTGCCATTGACGCACAGTAAACGGAAATCTTTGCCTGCAATACTTTTTTCGACAATGATGCGAATAGATTGATCCTCTGGAATCGCAGCGATCGCGTCATCAAAGGCTCGCTCCAATCCATCAAAATTTTTCACATCAGCCGTTACTCCGATTCCCTTATGCCCCACAACAGGCTTAACGGCAACAGGATAGCCAATCTGTTTAGCAACTGCCAATGCCTCACCAAGTGTATAGACAATGCTGCCTGTAGGAACCGGAAAACCGAGGGTGTGAAGAAATTTTTTGCAATCATCTTTGCCAGTTGTGAAGTCTGAATCAATATGGCTATCGTGGTCAAAGGTCGTAGCGATGCCTCTAACTTGCTTGCGCCCATACCCATACTGCATCAGCCCTTCTTCCCACAGATAAAAAGTAGGAATATTTAACTCGTAAGCCGTTTTGAGTAAAGCATAGACCGTCGGACCGCCATAAACCGAATCTCGAAAAATGCTTTGCAGCAGTTCGATTTGTTCGTCAATCCGAAAGGGTTGATTGCGGGTAATGGCTTCAAACCAATCCCAGACACAGTAAACGATCGCGCGACTGGTGCGCCGATGCAATGACTGAATCGCAATCCTGGTTCGCTTGTCGCTGGGTTGCAAACTCCAGTGCGTTAAATGAAGATCCATCTCAAGCGGATTGATTTCAGCGATAGTCCGCCCAAATAGATGAGCATAGGAGTCATAGGATTCAGTTCCTAAAAGAGGATAGCGATCGCCAATCGCAGTTTTATAGACCTCCAGTGGAAGGGGTAAATTGTTTTCGATCAGGGCAAAGTCAAAGGCGATCGCCGCAGTTTTTAAGTATGGATTTGAACCAACATAGTGACGAATATTAAAAACATCAAATGCATCAGATGCACGCGCGTTCACACGAACCATTTCAATACTTTGATCCAAAACCATAACGTAATGCCATATTTACTCACTGTTGACATTAGCTTTAGGCTGCTGGATTTTCCTCTACCGTAAGATGTAACTCTTTTTAAACTGGCTTAATTTAGTTGGCTTAATTTAATTGGCTTAACTAGAATGACTGCACCTCTATCTAAAGAAATGATTCTTTTGAAAGGGGGGAATTGAATAACGTAATTGTTAGACTTGGAGCTATATCTTGTTAGCAGGTCATAACCTTATGAACAAGCATGATACCAATGCAACAACCCTTGATCTAAGAGAAGCCGTCCACCAGTTAGCTGAAATTGCTTTTCATCAGCATCTCATTTCTGGGTATGGTGATGGTGAATATGAGGATGAATATCAAATTGTGCATGAGGGCAAGCCAAGACATATCCCTCTTATAGAGGCGCACGCTTTTCTGATCAATTTACTGAAACAGACTCCCTGATGTTTCTTTAGAATCTATCAAATGGCTGTACTAATTTCCTGGATAAACCTGTTTTATTAGGAAACTATCACAATCATTGGAGATTATTATGACCATGCCAGAGGTTCAAGAAGCAGTTATGACCTCTCAAAAGAACGAACTAGAGAACGAACTAGGAAAACCAGATAGTGTGGCACTTCCTGAAACCCATGGACAGTTGGTGATTATTGGGGGTGCCGAAGATAAAGAGGGCGACTGTAAGATTTTGCGCGAGTTTGTGCGTCGGGCAGGCGGACTACAGGCTCGGATTGTAGTCATGACTGTGGCGACGGGGTTGCCTGGAGAAGTTGGCGAAACTTACATGAATGTATTTGAGCGCCTAGGAGTTGAATCCGTCAAGGTTCTCGATACTGCCAAACGCGAGAATGCTGATGATTCTAAGGGTTTAGATGTAATTCAGGATGCGACGGGGGTCTTTTTTACGGGTGGCAACCAAGCTCGGATTACTGAATGCTTGAAGGATACTGAACTGGATAGTTTATTGCATCAGCGTTTTTCTGAAGGCATTATTATTGCAGGAACTAGCGCTGGAGCGGCGATGATGCCTGACATGATGATTGTAGAAGGGGAAGGAGAAACCAATCCCCGGATGGAAGTTGCTGCAATGGATCGAGGCATGGGTTTTTTACCCGGTGTTGTGATTGATCAACATTTTGCTCAACGGGGGCGGCTTGGACGGTTGCTATCCGCGATCGCTCAACAGCCCGTTAACTTGGGGTTTGGCATTGATGAAAATACGGCGATCGTCATTAATGGCAAAGAACTAGAAGTGATTGGTGAAGGAGCAATCACGGTTGTTGATGTGGCAAAACTAACTCATACCAATATCGATGAACTTTTAAAAGATGAGCCACTGGCGCTGTGCGATGCAACTTTACATATTCTTCCTCAAGGCTATGGATTTGACTTAGAAAAACGTGTCCCCATTACCAAAGCTTAAGTTACGCACCGTGCAACTTTCCTGAAGCAGCACCAAGACAGCCCCACCCTAGCCCTCTTCCAGCAAAAGAAGGAACAGGGAAATCTCCAAAAGCCCTTCTCCGTAGAAAGAAGGGTTAGGATGAGGTCAATTTAGTGGAACATCAGGTTCAGTGTAGATTCAATACTCTAAAACTGGATGCATCAGGTGATCTTAGAAAACTGCTCATAGCTCTAGAATGGAGCAAATAGCTTTGGCACCAAAGTTTTTCTCACGCCTATGCGTTTGCCCCGTCTGGTTACCTTAATTATTGGTCTGCTTGTCATCTTTGGGATGGTGATCTGGCTGATTGAATCGCTGCAACGCTTGTTTTGGCAAGTGGGATACTATCCTTTGCTGGGACAGTTGTTAATTTTTGTGGTGATAGCTCTCATTGGGACGCTCGTCGCTGCGTTGATCTACTACTTGTTTTATCTGCCTAGTACGCAGCAGAAAAAAAGACGGCGGGTTGATCCCAAAGTGCCCGCAGCAAAGGCAGAAGCGGCAGAAGAAAACTTGAAAGCGGTGCGGAAACAGGTATCGCAAATTCAAGATGAGGTGGCGCGTCAAGAATTATTAACGCGATCGCGAGAAATTGAACATAGCCTTTCCCAAGGAAATTTACAGGTTGTAGTGTTTGGCACGGGGTCAGCGGGCAAAACCTCTCTGGTCAATGCGCTGATTGGACGAATGGTGGGGCAAGTAGGCGCACCGATGGGCACCACAGAAGTTGGCGAAACCTACGTGCTGGAACTGAAAGGGATGAATCGGGAAATTGTGATCACTGACACCCCCGGAATTTTGGAGGCAGGCGTAGCGGGTACAGAACGGGAGAAACTAGCGCGGCAATTGGCAACGGAAGCAGATCTACTGCTGTTTGTGTTGGATAATGACCTGCGCCAGTCGGAATACGACCCATTAAAGATGCTGGCGGAAATCGGCAAGCGATCGCTGGTGATTTTGAATAAATCGGATTTGTATTTAGACAGCGATCGCGAATTGATTTTGGCGCGATTGCGTGAACGAGTCCGGGGTATTATTTCCCCGACCGATGTGATCGCGGTTGCCGCCAATCCCCAATCGGTGCGGTTAGAAGACGGCACAACGCTCACTCCTGATCCGGATATCATGCCGCTGATTCGGCGAATGGTTGCTGTGCTGCGGGCTGAAGGGGAAGACTTGCTAGCAGACAACATCTTGTTGCAATCCCAACGACTCGCCGATAAAGCCCGTCAGTTGATTGATGGTCAACGCCGCCGCCAAGCCGATAAAATCGTCGATCGCTTTCAGTGGATTGGCGCTGGAGTGGTTGCCGCCACGCCACTACCTGTTGTTGATATGCTGGCAACTGCTGCCGTCAATGCTCAAATGGTGGTCGAAATCGGGCGTGTCTATGGCTGCGATATCAACATGGAGCGGGGACGAGAGTTGGCGCTGTCGCTAGCGAAAACTTTAACAGGATTGGGCATCGTTAAAGGTGCGATTACCCTAGTGACCACAGCCTTGCAACTCAGCATTGGTGGCATTATCGTCGGAAGAGCCATTCAAGCAGTCACGGCTGCCTACCTAACCCGGATCGCTGGTAAAAGCTTTATCGAATACTTTCGCCATGATCAAGATTGGGGCGACGGCGGCATTACCGAAGTGGTGCAACGCCAATTTCAACTGAATCGCAAAGATGAATTTATCAAATCATTTGTGCAGGAAGCCATTACTCGCGTTGTCAAGCCCTTGCACTTAGATGAACTGCTGCTATCAATAGAGGATGAGGCTGCTAACGAACTGGAAGAACCTGCCTATCCCAAAGAAGTGAAGCAGGTGCGGCTTGTCCCCTTAAATCAACAAAATACTCGCCGCGATCGCGCTAATAGCCGTGAACTCGACTGGGTTGAACTTGCCCCCCCCGAAGCGCCGCTAAAACCCTTAAAACTCTATGCTGAACTAGACGATGACTGGGAACCCCGTCCGCTTAAATCCGATAGTTGGGAAGATTACGAAGAAGACTATGACTAGCCAAAATCCCTAGCTAAAACCCTAGCCAGCCCATGGGTGCAGGTGCGGTCATACCGCGAAAGTCCAAAAGTTGCACCAGCAGCAGGTAGCCCACACTTAACGCGATCGCGATCGCTCCTGTGGTAATTGCAACAAACTTTGATCGATCCATCTTTCATTCCTTCATGCCACTATACCTCTAAAGCTTATCAGAACGAAGGGTTAGGGAACCCTTAGAGCTTCTGTAGGGATGTGCTTTGCCACTCCCTTGAATACTTGCGACAACAATTAACGCCAGCACTGCGAACTGGTTAGGAATCTCAAGGTGAGAGGTTAGCCGTATGATCGGGCAGGCTGTGTTCGACGTTGCGGAGAGCGGGAAAGGCATAGCCACCTACACCGATAAGCACCATACAGATAGCACAGAGAACGTAGAGGAGCGCAATACCCGCACCCTTACCCGTTCCGAGGAAGCCTCCGAAGATTGGAGCTAGATGACCAGCGGGCTGCATGGCAGGTTCAAAGACATAATCAGCTAGAGGTCCAGCAACTAAAAAGGCGATCGCCAGTGACATTTTTTGCACCATTTGATTTGTTGCAAAGACCCGTCCTTGCAGGTCTGGGGTGACCTTGCTTAACCAGATGGGCTGCTCCGATCCGCCAAAGATTGGGAAACAGAAGGACGCACACACCTGGGCTGGAATCCAAAGCCAGACGGTTTGACCCGATCCAAAGATGATTTTATTCAGACCAACCCCAATCATGCCCCCTAAAACTCCATGAATGCGGCGCGATGAACCGCCCCAAATACTCATGAAAGAGGCACCAATCACACCACCAACACCAGCAGCAGCCATTAAGCTTCCCAGGACGATCGCATTATTTTCAGTACGGGACAGAATCATCGGGTAATAGATGGCATCGCTTAAGTAGAGTGCCAAGTTAAACCAGGCAATGGCGGTTAATAAAGCCAATAAGCCAGGACGGGCTGTGACATAACGAAATCCAAATTGGAGTTGACTGAAAATCGTTGCTGTTTGAACCTGGGGTGACTGTGTTACAGCAGGTTGGGGAATGTGGACGCAGATAACCGTGAGAATTGCCAGAAAGAAGGTGACGACATCAATCAGGACAATGCCGGGGAAACCAATGATGGCATAGAGGGAGCCTGCTAAAGGCGGGGCAATCATCAGGGCACCATATAACGAGAGAAACTCCATGCTGCTGGCGCGGGTATAGTGTTGTTTGGAAACCAGCAGGGTGATCGAGGCGGAGTAGGCTAATTCCTGAAACTGAGAAAATGTTCCTTCAATGATGCTAGCTACATATAAATGCCAAATCTGCAAGTTGTCGGTTAAGTAAAGCAGCAGGATCATTAGCGTGACTAAGATCGCAGCGATGTCACCCACAATCATCATTTGTTTACGACTGTAGCGATCGACCATCATTCCAGCGATCGGGGCGATCAAGATACCCGGAAGCAAGCTGAAAAACGCGATTAGGGTGAGAGCGGTTACCTGTCCTGTTTGCTCCCATGCCCAAATGCTAATTGCAAAACCGCTCATCCGACTGCCATTGGCTGAAATAAATTGACTGAGCCAGATAATGATGAAGGCACGCATAATACTGCTATGGACTGTAAATAAAGAACTTGGAGCCTACAAATTTCTATTTTCAGGTTTTGAATGCTGGCACGATGGCAGTAGTAGATCGGGAAGTTGTTGCATGACGATTTCATCGGCGATCGGTCCTCGGATTGTGCCACCCCACAGCACACCATCAACAAAATACATACATCCCTCTTGGGTAGCTTTTAATCTTTTCAGAAGCGGTATTCGGTTCCATTCCCGCTCGAAATTGTCTAGAGGGACATCGTAAGAATTATTTTTCCATACTGATTTTGAATCAAATTGATATCTTGAAACGATGATGATGTCAGTTTCAAGCTGGGGTAGAACTTCAATTGAAATGTTCGTTCGTGTCTTTTTTTCCATGCCGTCGGGTCTTACAAGCTGAAAACCAAGAGTATCCAAGAGAGTAGCAGGGGGATCTTTATAAAAAAGATGCACAGGAGTACCCAAGTTCCTCAGGTTCAATAGTAGTAGGCGTGAACGTTCTGTCAGCACAGGAGCTAACTTCTTCCGGGTTTCGCTCAACTGCTGCTCGTGATCTGCTAGTACCTGTTGTACCTGTGATTCTCGATCTAGCGCCTTCGCAATTGTATAAATATCGCGCTTCCAACCTCCTTTGTTGTATTCAACATACACAGTGGGGGCAATTCTGGAGAGTAGCTCATACTGATCCCGATCCTCAGTGAGAATCAGATCCGGCTTCAGGACGGTTAGTGCTTCAAGAGAAGGATTACCTGCACGTCCAAGGTTAATGGGTTGGGTTGTGATGAGATCGCCCAAGTAAGGGATTTGTTGACTTGGATCATCGAATTGAGGTAAATTACGCGACCAATACTCAGCAAAGCCTGCTGGCTGCGCGCCAAGCGATAACATCATATCCAACACATATTGACTCAGTGCGACTATCTTCTGTGGCTGGTTGCAAATCTGGGTTTCTCGGCAGTGCGTCAATCTGATGTGGGATTGATAGAGTAGAGAGACTCATTCATTAGAAATCAAGCGATGGAATGCCCACTGTGTGGATATAGCAAAGCTCACAAACACGGCAAGATGCCCAACGGTCATCAACGTTATCTTTGTCCTGCTTGTCAGCAGACCTTTTCTGAATCCTTTGATAGTCTTTACTACCGTCGTCATATCAGTCCTGAACAAATCCGCCAAGTGCTGCAAGCGCATGGTGAAGGTAGTAGTCTACGTGGAATTAGCCGCACGACTAAACTGGCTTACAACACAGTCGTCAGCATTGTTCGTGCTGCCAGTCAAAAAGCGCAATTGGTACACAACCAGGAGGTTAAAGTAGTCGAAACTGAGGAAGTCAGTGCCGATGAGATGTGGTCATTTGTTTCAAAAAACAGAAGCAATGCACACCCGAGGAACTGAACAGGGGAGATTGTTGGATTGGCTTGAGTCTCGCCTGCTCTAGTGGTTTGATTCTCGCTGCCTG